>NZ_JAPMOU010000089.1 GCF_028858535.1 Spartinivicinus poritis | reverse complement strand
CATTTGTAGCGCTGAGAACACCTCCGCTACCAGGTAAGCTACTAAATATAGCTTAGGCATGATGATAATTAGGAAAAGTTAAGAACATGTTTTGGCGTGATGTATTGTAAAAACTATTGACCTTGATTGAAATAATGTGTACTTATAAAGCTATTACATTATAGTATTTAAATAATACATAAGCTAAAGTATCTATAAAAAGTGCCAATAAACTGTAGGTGATGTCTAAATTAGTAAGGAGTAAATTGTTGGGTGTAACACGTCTTTGTTGATGAGTGGCCTGTTATATAAGAATAAAACTTGACTGTCTTTGTGAAAATTAATGACTGACTTGTCATTATATAACTTACTATTCGAACTTTCTAAATAATATGTGTCTACTGTAAGCTTTTTGTCAGAAATAATAATAAGTAATCATTAATAGCAGTATAAAACTGAATAAATGTCTGTTTAATTTGAAATTAAAGTGATATACCCAGTGATGGTGTTGTTGGCTAAGGGTGATGCTGACTTTATATAATCTAGCTAAGGACTTAAAAAAATAAGGTGCAAGCCATGAAAAATAAAATTATTAGTCCGTCCAGAAAATGGGTTGCCAGTCTGGCCTTGATAGCAACCTTACCTGTAGTATCAACAGGCTACTCTAGTGATTTGCCGGGGTATTTGATTTCTCAAAAACAAGTAGGGTTTATTTCTTACCCTAGTGAAACAGCTAATCAATTAATCGCTAGTCAAGACTGGGGGCAGCAGTCTATTTATACAAATACTGATTTATCGCAAGTGAATTTAGTCATTATTAATTTAGCTGAATATACAAGTAATGAAGCAATAAATATTGCTAAACAAGCCTTTAGAATGGGGAAAATCCTTATTTTAGATAGCTCTCAAGCAGCTAACTCTGATCAGGTTGCAGAAATAACGGCAAAAATTATTGGGATTGGTTTGACTGATCCTATAGTGGTTGTAAGAAAGCAGAACAATACTCCAGAATATAAATCATTATCTGTCAGCACAGAATTAACAGAGGAAGAAGCTAAATCACGTTTGGTAGAAGAAACAGAAGCCATTATTAAAGAATGGGATACAAGTGAGCTTAACTCCTCTAGTTCTTCTAAGTCCTCACGTGTCCGCCGTTCTGCTGCTTTATATTCTTCTACATCAACAAGCTCAACGCCTTATCGGCCCGAGGTTACAATTCCGTTGGAATTTAGACATATAGGTTTTAAGTGTCGTGTTGGTAAAGAATTTGATGGTAATGGATGGTCCAATAGTGCTAATTGGAATGGGACGATTGAGGATGCCTGTAATGGTGAAGCGAGTGTCTCATTATTTTATAATTTAGATTTTATCCGCTCAGTTCCATTTAATGGTGGCGGAGACCAAAATGCAGATAATGCTAAGTATGTGCGTGTTACATTAAATCCTGGTGGGGGTGAAACAGGTGGTTCAGCCAGTGGTGGTGCAGGGTGGCATCTTGTTGATAAACCTACTCATAAGCATACTTGGTTTGAAAGTTGGACAAATCGGCTAACCTGGTTTGGCCCTATTGCTATGGACTATGCAGTTGAAATTACCACTAGCGACTCAGATGTTCACTTGTTCAACACTATTCCCAATAATAAGCCTAAAGAGAGTGAAATTCGTGAAGTGTCGGGCTTTACTGTGGGAGTAGAAGCAGGTGGTAAGGCTGAGGTGGGTGAGAAAGGACCAACCGTAGGAGTTGAAGCCAAGGGAAGCTTTAGTTACAGCAGCCAGCGCTGGGTCACCTATAAAGCTCACGAATATACTGTTGAAAATCAGTCCAGAGCGGGAACTCAAGATCGTGCGAAGTGGCTGTGGGATCGAAAATTCAGTGAAGACAGTAAAAATTGGCGTACCAATGACACTTGTGCGCTATGGTGTAGTGATTGGTTTTTTAAAGATACTGCCTTCAGTGCAGCCTCTTACGCTAATTATAAGCCAGGTTTTAGTGCTACATTTCAGGCACCATCCGATAAATCAGGAGAGTCAACCTTTACTATTAGTAATAAAGTGACTGTGGCTGCATTAGGTGGACGAGTGCAGTATATGATTTGGTACCAAGGTTATACTCCATGGTCATACAATGGCACCGCCTATACATTTAATAAGAATTTTCGGGTGAACTGGGATGCACCAGTATTTGAACCTGAAGTGAATGTTTCAATAGAGGCATTTCGCAAAGATAGTCCACAAGGGATTTGTTTAGATGTAGAGAGCAACTCAATTACAGAAGGTACCAGAGTGATAGGTTATAGCTGCCAATATAGCAATAACCAGCTGTGGGGACTTGATAATTACCAACGCTATAGATCTCGTGTGGGTAAAGACCGCTGTTTAACTGCTGAGAGTGATAACAGGGTTACTGTTCGTAGTTGCACCGCTGCAGCTAACCAAAAGTGGCGTTGGGAGGGTGATTACTTAGTGAATGAGCTAGGGAAATATTTAGGTATAGTTAATGGTGAAGTGAAAATGACAAATAATGCTGATGATTATCGTGATTGGCGCAATTATGTCAGGAATATTGAAGCAGATAAAATATTAACGGTTTTGAATTAATAGTTATTTTATAAATTATGGGGTAACTTGGAAGTATTTTTGCGAGTTGCTCTATATAATGTTTGCTTGAAATTTATATGCCAATCCATGCTGGTTGTTTATGCAGTTCAATGTGTGCTCAGCATAGACTCACTACTGTACAAAAAGTACTCGACGCTTAAGTAAAGATAGCGTATTATTACTCGTTTTGTATTTGCACAATAGTGTAGTTAGTGAAGTAGTCTAATTGGGTGTTGTAGTCATGTTGTTTGCAGTTGACAAGGCTTTTTGTATAAGCATAAAAGAAAGAATAGATAGGCAAAAAATTGCTAAGGAAAGCCTTGCTAAATTAGGAACACCCCTGGAGTTTTGGTTAGTCGATAAAGACGTCGAAAACCCTGAGAGGGGCTGCTATAACTCTCATCGTGATATTGCAAAATATGCACTAGAAAATAATTATGAAAGAGTTTTAGTTTTTGAAGACGATGTAATGTTTCATCGAATTCCTAGTGCTAGAGAGTTAAGGCGATTCAATCAGTTTCTTAAGTCTAACCGTGGCGATATTTTTTATTTAGGTGCTTTGTTAGGAAGGTTGTGGCTAACCCCTAAATTAGGGATTGCCAGATGCAGTGCTTTTTGCACCCATTCTTATATACTAAATAAAAGTGGCATGGAAAAGCTGGTCGCTACTCCTTATGACGGAACTGCAGTAGACCTTGTTTATAAGCGAAAGCTTGATTCTTATTTGGCTTTTCCTATGCTGACATCACAGTTACCTTATGACGTAGCTTCAAGTGATATTTCTACCCATCGTAATGATAATGTTGTATTCACCGATGACAGTTGGGAAGTCAATAAACGTTATCAATACTGGTCTGCATTAAAGAATTTTAAGTATACCTTGCTTAACCGATCCAACTGCGGTCCTCGTTAGAAACTAATGAAAAGCCTACTAGTTTAGTAGGCTTTTTTTGTTGCTATTATTGCTTAGCATTGGTTTTAAAAAACGCCCAGTATGGGATTTTTTAACCTTAGTAACTTCTTCTGGGGTGCCGGTAGCGATAATTTCACCGCCACCATCACCACCTTCTGGGCCTAAGTCGATAATCCAGTCTGCTGTTTTGATTACATCTAAATTATGCTCAATGACTACGATAGTGTTGCCATGGTCGCGTAGACGATGCAAGACAGTTAATAACTGTTTGATATCATGAAAATGTAGGCCGGTGGTGGGTTCGTCGAGAATATATAGGGTTTGGCCGGTATCCCGTTTAGATAGTTCTTTAGCCAGCTTAACCCGTTGTGCTTCACCACCAGAAAGGGTGGTGGCATTTTGCCCCAGGTGAATATAAGACAGCCCGACGTCCATTAAGGTTTGTAATTTCCGATTAACTGCTGGAATCGCTTCAAAAAATACCAAGGCTTCTTCAACAGTCATTTCTAGCACTTCATGAATGCTTTTGCCTTTGTATTTAACTTCCAGGGTTTCACGGTTATAGCGCTTGCCTTTACAGACATCACAAGGCACATAGACATCGGGTAGGAAGTGCATTTCTACTTTAATGACGCCATCACCCTGGCAGGCTTCGCAACGGCCGCCTTTTACGTTAAAGCTGAATCGACCCACTTTATAGCCCCGTGATCGAGCTTCTTGGGTACCAGCAAACAACTCACGAATAGCCGTAAAAATACCTGTATAAGTTGCGGGGTTGGAGCGGGGGGTGCGACCAATCGGGCTTTGGTCGATATCGATACATTTATCAAAGTGCTTTAAACCACTGACCCGTTTATAGGCTGCGGGGGTTAAAGTGGTGGCTTTATTTAATTCAGTAGCGGCGATTGGGTAAAGGGTGCCATTAATTAAGGTAGATTTACCGGAGCCTGACACTCCAGTCACACAAGTAAATAAGCCGAAGGGGATTTCTAAATTAACATTTTTTAAGTTATTGCCAGTGGCGCCAACTACTTTCAGCATTTTTTTGCTATCAACTGGTGTGCGTTGGCTGGGTACTTCAATTGCTTCTTTGCCAGATAAGTAGCGTCCTGTTAATGAAAAATTATTTTTCATTACTGTTGCTGGCGTGCCTTCAGCAATAATTTGCCCTCCGTGGATACCAGCACCAGGGCCAATATCAATCACATGATCGGCAGTGCGAATGGCATCTTCGTCATGTTCTACCACAATAACCGTATTACCTAAATCCCGCAGGCGGGTCAAGGTGTTGAGCAGGCGATCATTATCTCGTTGGTGTAGACCGATAGAAGGCTCATCCAGAATATACATAACCCCGACTAAACCAGCTCCAATTTGGCTAGCAAGGCGAATCCGCTGGGCTTCACCGCCGGATAAGGTTTCGGCGCTTCTATCCAGGGTTAAATAGTTAAGGCCTACGTTGACTAAGAAATGCAGTCGCTCGCGAATTTCTTTTAAAATTTTATCGGCAATTTCACCTTTACGGCCAGGTAGTGCTAACTGCTCAAAATAGGCTAAGGCATTACCTACCGGTAATTTAGATATATCTGGCAGGGTGTTTTCTTCAACATAAACATTCCGTGCGGCTTCTTTTAAGCGGCTACCATTGCAGTCTGGGCAAGGTTGGGTATTTAAATATTTGGCTAGTTCTTCCCGAACACTTTGCGAATCAGTATCACGATAGCGGCGCTCCATATTGGGTAAAATCCCTTCAAAACGGTGAGATTTTTTAATGGTCATGCCGCGGTCATTGACATAATTAAAATTAATATGCTCATCACCACTGCCATGTAAAATAACCTGGCGGTATTTTTTAGCCAGCTTATAAAAAGGCGTATCAATATCAAAGCCATAGTGCTTGGCAAGTGAGGTGAGCATTTGAAAGTAATACACATTTCGTCTATCCCAGCCGCGTATAGCACCTTCAGCCAGAGTGAGTTCATCACTGGTGATGACTTTGGTTTCATCAAAAAATTGTCGGGCACCTAATCCATCACAAGTGGGGCAAGCACCTGCTGGGTTGTTAAAGGAAAACAGGCGGGGCTCTAATTCATTAATACTGTATCCGCACTCGGGGCAGGCAAATCGTGCTGAAAAGATTAAATCATCCTGTTCGCCATCCATAAAAGCGACTTCAGCGACACCATCGGTTAGATGAACTGCAGTTTCGAATGATTCTGCCAGTCGCAATTGCAGATCATCCCGTACTTTAAATCGATCCACGACGACTTCAATGGTGTGTTTTTTGGTTTTGGCCAGCTTGGGTACATCATCTAAATCAGTCACAATCCCATCGACCCTGGCTCGCACAAACCCTTGGCTTTTCAGCTCATTAATAATATGCAGATGCTCCCCTTTGCGGTCTTTCACCACTGGTGCCAATAGCATCAGTTTGGTGCCTTCTGGTAGCGCTAATACTTGGTCAACCATTTGCGAAATAGTTTGTGCTTCTAGTGGTTGCTGGTGAGCTGGGCAGCGGGGGGTGCCTGCTCTGGCAAACAGTAGCCGGAGATAGTCGTATATTTCGGTGATCGTGCCTACGGTGGAGCGCGGGTTGTGAGAGGTTGATTTTTGCTCAATAGAAATCGCAGGTGATAAACCTTCAATATGGTCGACATCAGGCTTATCCATCATGGACAAAAACTGTCGGGCATAAGTGGATAGTGACTCCACATAACGCCGCTGACCTTCAGCATACAATGTATCGAAGGCTAACGAAGACTTGCCAGAGCCAGACAGGCCTGTGATAACAATTAACTTGTCGCGAGGTATTTCTAAGTTAATGTTCTTTAAGTTGTGAGTGCGGGCGCCACGAACCAGTATCTTATCCACAACAGCATCCCTTACGGTGGGTGAATGAAAAAGAGTCGATTATATATGAACAACTAAATAGATGCAGGACCCTGAAAGCTCCTGTCATGTTGGGTAATAAAATTTAGTGGCAGGATGTTCTTGTGTGTGCAGTGAAAGGTATTGAGAAAGAGGATAGAGAATATAAGTCTAGTGTTTAATATGGAATAACAGCCTCTTCTTCCTCCGCTCTTGAAGGGCTGTCCATAGCCCATCAAGAGCTAAAGCGACATCCCTGTCGCAGCTACAGAACAGCCTATTACCCCATATCCGCTAGCTTGTGTGACATATATGAACAACAGAAATTGCTGTGTTGCTTAGGGCTAACGCTTGAAGTAACAAACCTGATAAAATTTATTCTTTTTCAGTGAAGTGCGAATGAGGGTTCAATGAATTTGAGTGGCATGACACATCGTGAGCGGAAAGCCTCTTTGTGTCTGGCATCTATTTTTGCCATGAGAATGCTTGGCTTATTTATGGTGCTGCCTGTATTGGCAATTTATGGCACTGAGCTAATTGGAGCAACGCCTGCATTAATTGGGTTAGCCATAGGCGCTTATGGATTTACCCAGGCTTGCTTGCAAATTCCATTTGGCATGTGGTCGGATCGACTGGGAAGAAAGCCTGTCATCATTATCGGCTTACTACTATTTATTGCTGGTAGTGTATTAGCAGCCATGGCTAATGATATTTATCAAGTTATCTTTGGCCGTTGTTTGCAGGGGGCGGGTGCTATCGCCAGTACCATTATGGCAATGGCAGCGGATTTAACCCGAGAAGAACAGCGTACTAAAGCCATGGCGATGATAGGCATCAGTATTGGTTTAGCCTTTTGCTTGGCAATGGTATTGGGTCCATTGGTAACGGATATTTACGGCTTAAGTGGTTTATTTTACTTAACAGCGGCATTGTCTGTTGTGGCTCTGGCGTTGGTTTGGATATTGCCTACGCCAATAGAGCAAAAACGCCATCGAGAGGCCAATACCGTATTGGGCCAAATAGGCCAAGTGCTTCGAAATGGTAGTTTGCTACGACTCGATATTGGGGTATTTGCTTTACATTTTGTGCTGATGGGAGCGTTTGTTGTAGTACCTGTGATTTTAGAAGAGCAAGCTGGGCTGTCTCGCCATCAGCATTGGTGGGTATATTTAATTACCCTAGTGTTGTCTTTTATAGCGATGGTGCCGTTTATTATTGTGGGCGAAGCCAAGCGTAAGATGAAAGAAATAAAGCTGGGGGCTATTGTCCTGTTAGCAATGGCAGTGATATTGCTTTACTTCAACCAACAGTCTGTTATTGGTTTAGTAGTAAGCTTGTTTGCTTTCTTTATGGCGTTTAACTGGCTGGAGGCTTCGTTACCATCATTAGTAAGCAAAATTGCTCCAGCAGGTAGTCGTGGTACTGCTATGGGGGTGTTTTCTACCTCTCAGTTTTTAGGTGCGGCTATTGGTGCATCAAGCAGTGGTTGGGTATACCAAACCTGGGGTATGTTAGGATTAACTCTATTGGCGGTTAGTATTCTGGTATTATGGTGGGTTGCTTCAGTGACTATGCAGCAGCCGCCTTATTTGAACAGTATTATGCTGGATTTGACCCAGGTGAATAAGATGTCGTCACCTGCAGATTTATCCAACACATTGGCAGCAGTGAGGGGGGTGGAAGATGTGGTCGTCATCCCAGAAGAGCAAGCTGCTTATTTAAAGGTTGATAAAAAGGCTTTGGATACTCAGGCCTTGCAAGCATACGGTTTTGGCGTATAACGACAGATTGAGGAGAGAAACATGCGTGGTGTAAATAAAGTAATTTTAGTCGGTAATCTGGGGGCTGATCCAGAAGTCCGTTATATGCCTAACGGGAATGCAGTCACTAATATCAGCGTGGCTACCAGCGAGCAATGGAAAGACAAGCAAACTGGCCAACCACAAACCCGTACTGAATGGCACCGGGTGGTGTTGTTTGGAAAGATTGCTGAAATCGCAGGGCAATATTTGCGTAAAGGTTCTAAAGTCTATTTAGAAGGAAAACTACAAACCCGTAAATGGCAGGCACAAGATGGCCAAGATCGATACACGACAGAAATCGTGGTGGATATGAATGGTCAAATGCAAATGTTAGATGCCCGTCAAGACGGTAGTGCCCCAATGGGTAATCCAGGTTACGGTGCACCACAGCAACAACCTCAAGGCCAACCTGGCATGATGGGCCAGCAGCCACCACAAAACCAAGGTTATCAACAACCAGCTCAGCCACAACAAGGTGGAATGCCCAATAACAACTTTGGCGGTCAACCTGCACCGGCTCAACAACAAGCGCCAGCTCAACCTGCAAATAACCCAGCACCAAGCGGTGCACCAGCTGGTGGCTTTGATGATTTTGATGATGATATTCCGTTTTAACCCTGATAAGAATAATTATGTAAATTATTGGGTGGAGTAAATTAATAGATAACACTATTAAAATAAATGTTTATTGAAATAATTAACCCCTTTTTTTCTGTAAAGATAGAAAGGGGTTTTTTATTGCCTATTGGTTTTGTATTAAAAGTATTTCGTATATTATTAATTTTGTTAAGTTAGCAGTTGATGTGTTTTATAAAATGTAAGGCAGTGTCGTAGTGAAAGTAGTTAGTGTTAGTCATACAAGTGGTGATTTGATACCTCTGTTGCTAGATGAAAATGGGTTGCCTATTCCCACGCCAAATGAATTTGTTTTGAGTCGCAGAACGCTTAGTCATAACACTCTTACTAGAAACCTCAGAGAACTTTCAGTTTTTTATCGCTGGCTTAAAAAGATGAAAATTAATTTCGAAGATCGTATCTCTTCATTAAGCTTTTTTACCGAAGCTGAAGTTTGTGGGAGTATGGTTGAATCATTGAGAGTTGAGCAGGATACACCTGGTAAGTTAGGCCAGAAAGTGGTGTCCCCCCATACTTTCAATCATAGGCTTATGACTGTACGCCAATACCTAATGTGGTGTATTGATGTGTATATTGGCTCGTTGCCTGTTGCTATAGCTAAAAATCTATAATCTGGCATAATACTACACATGACATATTCTCTCGACTTCAGACAGCACGTTTTTAAGT
>NZ_JAPMOU010000088.1 GCF_028858535.1 Spartinivicinus poritis | reverse complement strand
TTGTCAACAGACTATAGAGCGATAGCCCTACCTCAATTGGTGTATTATATTCTCCCCCTAGGAATCCATATAGAGCCAAAAGTTTTAGTGTTGCGTTAATTTACGTTTAGTTTGTACTCATATAACTCAGGATTGAGTCTCTGGTTTCCATGTAATGATACATATTCAGCACGAAATTTTTCATAGAATGAAGGAAGTCCTCCAGAATACATTTGGAACCAAGGAACTGTAGCTTGTTGATAGGCTGCATTAACTTCTGACGTGATTGCAGACCCACCATCTCTTGCAACTACCGTAGCAACATGAAAATTAGTAAGCCCTTTTTCCACTTCTCGAGTCACATCCCACGGAGCCAAGACACGCTGTCTCCTTTGTAGTCTCTGGCCGCCACGATGATTGAACTTTATGTAATACGCTTTGCCTACCTGAGGGGTATGTGTGTGGGCAACTAACTCTTCCTTGAAGCCCATTTTGGCCCAATTAGGCATATTACTTTTCATCAAAGAACGGGCATAATGGCCACAGTCAACTCCATAGTTAGTCATTAGGTTATGGTTTCCAGTTCTATCGTTAGAAAGATCGCTGTTTCGATATGCCACTGGGTGAGGCCATATATTTGTCAATGTACGTGAAAATCTTACACTTGGTTGTGGAGGAGGGGCCTGTTGGGTAGCATACAGTTGCAAAGCATTATATGTGTTCAATCTATAATTACCATATTCGCTTATTAAATAATTATTACGATTTATTGATGTTAGATATAGTGGACTGTATAACCTTGTACTGCTGCTGGTTGTAAGACTGTCATGCTCTTGTGGCTGATTGAGGTTACGCCTCCCTCCTCCTATTGCTAGGTTATTATTTTGATTAACTTTATGTCTTGCCTCAGTCATAGTCATTGCTGTAGTGGCCTAATAAATTACGTACTAGTTAATCTGGCAATAGAGCCCAATGGTTGCCAACCGATCTCAGGGGGGGGCTATGGCTAGGTACCGAATAACCACGCTGTGCAAATTAATGTGCTGCCAGTGGCGTACGTACAATCTGAATGACGAGACGTTAGCTCCAACTGCCCTTAAATCCAAAGAGCCTAGCTGATTAGGGGACAGCGTTTGCCCATTTATATCCACACTGGACACCAACATCGCAATGATGAACGGAGGGTGAGTAAACGCAGGATTGAATGATACACTTCCCACACTCAGGGTGCGGTGAGTCGAGACTGGGCTCACTAAAACGGTCTGCGATTGAATCGTGCGGACCTCGGTATGAGGTGGGAAAGAAATAATGTCTGGTGAGATAGTGTTATTTGGTAAGGTGCCAAATATGTGAGACGCGTGAATAGCAGGTAGAGGGCTTGGGGGTTCGGCACCTGGGGTGGGGTTAGTGTTCGGAGTACGTAACCAAAGGTCCAGGGCGCTGTGTGTGAAAATGTAATTCTGAGGAAAATTGTTCGGGTCGGTACTGCTGGTTGTAGGGTTTGCTTTTGATACAAGTAACCGGGAGGGCGGGGCATGGATAGCATCATCAGAGTGGTTTAACAGCAGTCGTCCAGCTCGAATACCTGGCTCGCTTTGATCTTCGATCTCGAGGGAGTTAGGCACCCTCTCATACAATTTTGCGCTATGCAATTCCTTGATCTGGGCATCGGATATACTGGAGTCAGCAATTTTAGAACCTGATACAGACTTAATATGAGAGTCTACGATTTGTAAATTCTTAATATGGTTTGAGCATATCGCGCCGTCTTGGATACGATCACCATTAAGGCTTGGTAACCGCTCAGCATCGAATTGCCCAGATATGATTTTCGATGCATGAAGCCCTGGTATGCGGTGAGAGCTAAACTGTCCTGAGTTGATCTTATTTGCTGATAAACCTGGTATTTGGTTCGGGCGAAATTGACCGGAACCTATTTTATTTGCACTGAGGCTTGGAATTCTATCTATATTGAACTCCCCTGAGGTAATTGTATCAGCGGATAATGAGGGAATACGGTCAGTGTCTAACAAACCAGAGTCAATTTTAGAAGCGTCAATTGGGGGGATTTGATCAGGTCCAAAAGTTCCTCTAAGTTTTAAGCTTTGCGGTTGAGCAAATGAATCATCATCGTTGCTTCGATTATCACCGATCTCTGCCTTACCAATGCCGCACACTTTTTCAGCAACCACTAAGCTTTCATCACGCGCTAGTTTTTCGGCAATACCAAATAAGGTGTCGTCACAAGGGTTACAAGTATCAAAACTTATTGTATTACTGTTTGTAGTATTGCTACCCATTATCCATAGACTCTTTAATTCTTGGTAATCTATTACTTAGTAAAATGTATGGATAAGAGGACGACAAATAGCAAGCTATAATTAATACGCAGAGAGTGTAAGTTTGCAGTGTGAGATAACCTATAAGTGTTATTCCATAAAATAGTTAATATGGTTAGTTGCTGCTTGATGACTGAAGTGTTGAATACTAGTTATGTTTTTAATGACGTATAAATTTGTGAAACGAACAGCTGTTGTCGTATGTGAAGATAAGAGGGCGATTGCCTTATAGTAATAAATTAATGACTGTAATGTAAGTGTTTAAGGCTATTTACGAATATGCATCCTTTTAGTAAGGGTGAGCTTAATAGTATATTAAAAATAGTATCCATATTGGGGGTGTTTAGTTGAATTAATAGTTTCCATAAAAAATTAAGAAAAAATGGACTAAATTTTAATTGATAAACTCCAAAATAGATAAGTATGGAAGACCTAGACCTATTGTGTATTAATATGATCACAACAAAAGACCATACACTCATCGTGTAGTCAATTAATGACATAGTAGTCATATATTGCTAGTCTGAAAAATACATCAAATAACACCTGGACTGGCGTTATTTGATGTAAATTTTACTGTTAGACCTACCATCTAAATCCATGGTTCTATTTATATGTTGGCTGGTAGAGAGCAACAGGCTACAGAAGTAGAAAAGAATAATTTGGACGAGGGTGGATAGCTAATTTAGCACAAAAAGGAGAATTACATGACCGAATGCAGTTGTGATCATGATAAAGTAAAATACTATTACGACAACCAGGGTGACAAGGGTTGTTATCCCCCTAAACCTCGGAAGGATCCATGTTGTAAACCTTGCCTTGTAGTTAATTTCAGAAAATTCGTCGCAAATAACGGTGAGTTATGCGTAACTCCAAATTTACGTTTTGGGCCACTCACCGTGAAGAACGTATATGGAAAGGCTCGCATTTTAGGTCCAAGTCATCCAGATAATATTACGCCAGCTGGAGGCTTGAAGCTTGAGAATGCTTATCTCAATTTCTATATCCCCAATTGGAAGCAGAACCTTTTAGGTAAGTTTACAGGTCCAAGTGTTTGTGGTGAAAGGTGGCACTGGATTAAAATCTGTCTTTATGACTTACAGCAAGATGACTATAACTCGAGGTACGAAGAAGAAGAGGGAGATCCAATCGTTGACCCACCCCCTAACCCTATACATATTGTTTTTCCGAAGGGGCGCGAGAAGTTATGTATCTATGTCAAAGGAACTTATCAGATTGAGACTCTTGAGTTGTTCAAGGTCTGTTAGGTAGTACAGAAATACCTTGAATAAAGGGAAGAGGGTGCTTGAGCGGTATTGATGTAGTTTAAAAATAGCTTTATCAAGTAGCACCCGTTCAGGAAATGAAACGAAGAGCCAGGCTTTTTAAAGATGGATAAATCTTCCTTGAATACTTGGGGAAATGTATTCGTATACTAAATAACAGCAATGTTTTTTTATGGAAAATGAGGTGAGTTGCGGGTGCTGAATCAATGTCAAACGATAACCTGGAAACGGGAATAATCATTGCCCAACTGCTTATCAAAAATGGCTTAATAGATGAAGCACAACTAAAGTACGTTACGCGTATTCGTGAGAAACTAGTTGAAGAAAAAACTTTGTTAAATACGATGTTAGAGCTAGGTTATTTTGATAAAGACCAGCTAAAGACTGTATTGGTTAAAAGTAAAATAAATGTACCTATTGGAGAACTTTTGGTAGAACTTGGGGATATAACGCTATCTGAATTGAAGATGGCAATGAAAATACAAAATAATAATAAAGAAAAGAAGATAGGTTCAATATTAGTAGAGCGTTACTATATCAAAGAAGAACGACTTATTGAGGTTCTGTCAACGCAGTTGGATTGCCCAAAAATCGACTTTGAAATTGATACGATTGATAAATCTCTGATTGGATCTATTCAATTTAACTGGTATGAGCTTTATCAATTTATACCTGTTTTTCGTAAAGATAATAAGGTCTATGTTGCTTGTATTGACCCTCTAGATAAGGAAGTGAAGCGAATTGCCGAAATGGCTTTAAAATGTGAAGTTGTTTTAGGCATATCTAGTCAAAGACTAATCAAAGATGTCATTAAGAAGCTTAAGAAAAGCGATAAGCCACCCATCTCTAGTAGTAATAATTTAGATGAAAATATAATTCATATTGTTGAGGATATATTTAAAAAAGCAATAGAGACCCATACAAGTGATATTCATATTGAACCAACAAATAATTATTCTAGGGTAAGTTTTAGGAGGCACGGAGTTTTATTTATTTACAAAGAGTTTGATAAGTCAATTCATGCGGCTGTTATTACCCGCTTAAAAGTGCTCGGGAAAGCTGATATTGCGGAACGTAGACGGCATCAAGATGGCAAAATCGAATATCAAGATGCATCTGGACGGTTGTTTGATATACGCTGCTCGTTTTATATATCTATTCATGGTGAGAAGGCCTGCTTACGCTTATTGAATCGTAAAACAACATTCTTGAACTTAGATTCTATTGGCATGGTACCTAGTGTGTTGGAACGATTTAAATTGGAGGCACTCAGTATTCCTACAGGGGTGGTATTAATCACAGGCCCCACTAACTCAGGCAAAACAACAACCTTGTACTCTTGTATTGATTACCTAAATAACACAGAAACGAGCATTATTACTGCAGAAGACCCAGTTGAATATATTATTGATGGGATCACACAGTGCGCTCTTAATCCTAAAATTGATCTTACCTTTGCAGACACATTGAGACATATGGTCAGGCAAGATCCCGATGTCATTGTTTTAGGTGAAATCAGAGATAAACAATCCACTGAAGCAGCCATTCAGGCTGCATTAACCGGGCATAAGGTACTAACTACTTTCCATACAGCAGACACGATTGGTGGTTTGTTACGCTTGATGAATATGAATATAGAAACATTTTTAATTAGTACAACAGTTGTTTCTGTACTAGCACAACGTTTGTTAAGGCGAGTTTGTGGTGCTTGTGCGGAGCATTATAAACCAAGCACCCTTGAAATTCAGCAACTGAGTTTGCATTCTGACTCTTTAAAGGAAGCAGGATTTAAGTACGGCGCTGGTTGTGAAAAATGCCATTACACGGGTTATGATGGGCGAGTCAGTGTTTTTGAGTTATTGGTATTAAATGAAAGAGTAAAAGATGCCATTTTAACCAAACAATCATCCTATGACATAAGGCGCATTAGTATAGAAACCTCTGGTTTAATAACACTACTCGAAGATGGTATTGAGAAAGCCTGTAATGGGGTGACTACCCTATCAGAGGTGCTTCGGATGTTACCTCGATCAGACAGGCCACGACCTTTAGAAGAAATTAAACGACTTTGCAACAGTCATTATTATGGCTAGTGGTGAATATAGAATGTCAGTAAAAATATAAGGAAGTAGGAAAAAATGAATACTAGTGAATCCATTACGGACCTAATTGAAGTGAAGGTTTATGCTCAAGATTTTAAGCTGCCAGTATTTAACAGAGTGGCACTTGAGCTACAACAGTCAATAACCTCTGGCATCAGCATGGAGCAGGCTGAAAAGCTTATTTTAAAGGATCAAGCCATTGCCAGTGAAATATTAAAGCTAGCGAATTCAGCTTTTTTTTCTGGTTTAGCAAAAATTGAGAGTATTCAACAAGCCCTAGTTAGACTGGGTGTGGAAATGGTATTAAGTATAATCATGCTTGTATCGCAAAAGCAGGCTTTTCAGGCAAAAAGTGTGTTTATTCATTCGGTGATGCAAGAGTTGTGGCAACATGCATCTGTGTCGGCCGGGGGGTGCCGTTGGATGGCAATTAACTGTGGTCATACTGTACTTAAGGAAAAGGCCTTTTTAGCGGGCTTGCTTCATGACCTTGGGAGTTTAGTGTTACTTAAGGTATTAGATGAACTACTACAGGAGAAGTCTGATTTACCAATGACTGAGGCGGTTATACATGAGCTTATCGCTACCTTGCATATGGATTACGGTTATCAAGTGATGCATAGCTGGGGGTTTCCCAAAATATATTGTAGTATTGCTCGTGATCATCATAAAGAGTCTCAAGATGAAAATAACATATTATTACACATTGTCCGTCTAGTAGATGCCGCTTGTATTAAGTTGAGCATAGGTATGGATACAAATCCTGATATGGTTTTGGAGTTGTTACCAGAAGCTCAAGTGCTTGGTATGAAAGCGATTCAGTTGGCTGAACTGGAAGTGCAATTAGAGGACTTGTTGGCACAACTGACATGAGAGTTGGGGTGGTTCATGAGGAAAATAGTATTTTTTATAACAGCTATAATAAGGGCAGATAGATGGTAAGTTGGTTTTATGTAAACGTCGTAGGCACTTAACTCGAATATTTCATCAGACCACAGGAAATTTCCATGTAGCCCAATGAGGCCATGCTCTTCAGTATTTTTACTTCTGCTACAGTCTGTATCCAAGCCTATTTACTACACTTCTGAATATTCTGCCATTATATTTTGCTATATTTACCTCGAGCTTTGAAACCAGCAAAGCCTGTCAAAAAAGAAAGCAAACTGCTTATTTATAATACCTGGTATTTTTGATACCCAGAAACCACTGTTGGGTCGTTTCTGGGAAAATTTACACTGTTATTAAAATGCAATAAATGTCGTATATTTTTACACCCGGCATTAACAGCATTGTAAGTGGGCGATCCAGTATAAACAAACTTTCCAAAGCAGGGGATCATTGTTGGCGCTAGTGGGATTCACTTCATATGATCCCGAAATACGAAAGCCAGTAAGCTCTACCTCAACTATGTAAAGGCTCTGTGCTGTAAACTGGACTTCTAGCTCTTTGGGGCCCACACCGAGACTGAAAACAACGTTTGGTTTAGCTGGGAGGGGGACGGGGTAGGGCACCAGAATTCCAAGATGCGGGAGGACTACACTACCTGTGGCGTGACCTAGATCGTATTTACCACTTAAAATAATAGGGGTGTCGCAGTTGCAGGGGGGAGGGTTACACGGATCTACGCAGCCTTGATTTTGATTTTGGTGATGCTGGCCCATTTATTTATCTCCTAAAACTAGAACGATTAAAAAGCCATATGCTTCGGTGGGGGTGCGAGTTTGCACACGATATGTCTCCATATCGTTGGGCTTGCATTTGGCCTACTTTGGTTGCGCTTGATAGCTGGAAATAAGAGTAAACAATTAAATAGTTTTAGTTAATGTGGTGTGTATATTTTTATATGAATTAATTAAATCTATCAATCGTTAAATCACTTATCCAGTGAAGCGTAAGATAATTATAAATAGAAATGACTAATAGGTCAGATATTAGTTACACCGCTAGTGTATTGTTAGTGGAAACTGAAATATTGCATCAATAGTGTGTTGGCATAAAATAAGTCAGTCGATGTACAGACTATGCACGCAATATTATCTGTAAATAACTACACTTTTCGGACAAACCTAGCTATAGCCACAACCGCCTGCTGAAAGGCAGTAAGTTAGAAAGTTTTAGTATTGGTGCATATAACAGCTTGTGACAGCAGAGCGAAAGTGGTTTCTCAATAAAATTTGTGATTGAGGGTTTTAAAAAAGCCCTGGCAAGGGTATGTCAAAGAGGGAGAATGGATTAAAGCCAGTATTGAGCTGGATATCAGTGATTTAGCCATCGAGTTTATTGAACAAATCGGCTTTATTAGAAGGAATCACTGTTAAATCAAAGCTCAACACTGATCGAAGATTTTCATACACGGGAGCTTGGGGTTAGCAGCACTGCAAGTGGGCGATCCAGTATAAGCAAACTTTCCAAAGCAGGGGGTCATTTTGAGCTGAACTAGTATCCACCGTGTATGATCCCGAAATACGAAAGCCAGTAAGCTCTACCTCAACTATGTAAAGGCTCTGTGCTGTAAATTGGACTTCTAGTTCTTTGGGACCCACACCGAGACTGAATACAACATTTGGTTTAGCAGGGAGGGGGATGGGATAGGGCACCAGAATTCCAAGATTTGGGAGGACTACCTGGTTATCTGCGTGACCTAGATCGTATTTACCACTTAAAATAATAGGGGTGTCGCGGTCGCCACAGGGCGAGGGTGGATTGCATGGATCTATGTTGCCTTGATTTTGGTTATGTTGACTCATTTATTTATCTCCTAAAACTAGAACGATTAAAAACCACATGCTCCAGTGGGGGAGCATGAGTTTACACACGATATGTCTCCATATCATTGAGCTTGCAATCTTACTTTAGTTGCACTTGATAGCTGGAAATAAGGAGAAACAATTGAATAGTTACTAGTTAATATTGTGTACATGTTTTTATATTAACTAATAAAATCTATTAATTATTAAATTCTTATTCTAAAAAATACTAGAGAACACCCAGCTTACATAGTTGCATTGATAAAGTGTTAACCTCTTAACACAGGCTCATCATTTTTGAGGCCATCCTCTTTCTGGAGCTAAATTTTATTTATCTTTAAGCCCAGTGAAGTGTAAAATAATTATAAATAGGAATAACTGAAAGTCATATATTAGTTACACTGTTAGTGTACTATTGTTAGAATGTCAGTACTAGCTTATTAGTAGCAACCGAAAAAATGATGTATAAAAGTTTTGTCTATTTTTAAAAAATAAGACCAAACTTATAACGATTAATAAAAATTCAAATGATTGAATTATGCATCTTTTCTATTTTTAAAAAGTACCTTTCCAAAGTGATTATCAATGGCATGCCATAACCATCATCGGTTGTTTGTACCTCCAACAAAGCTCCTATTCTTGAGGCTATCAAGTTTCTCAAGTAACCCACGATTGTTTGTAGATAAGATGCTTTTTACTGTAACAACTACAGTATTTTGAGTAATATCTAATACTCTAATTGAGTCTTTACAGACAACATAATTTTATACGACGGAGTTGTGCAACGAGAGGGGGATTTACATGTTATAGTCCAGGATAAAAGACGTTCTTCATTTAAGGTTAAAATCAGACCCTAAGAAGATGAGCCAAAAGCTACCCAATAGACTATCGCTGACCAAATCATCGGTGGGTTGCCAGTAACACGAAGTTCATAAGAACCACTCAACAAAAAACCTGACTGGGTAATGTTCGAAAGGTGTAGATTAACCTCGGAGACGGTGATAGGTATTTGCGGAGGGCAAACAACTAGTGTGATGACGACATGAGGTGGAGCAAAAAACCGGGAGCTGAACGGAACAAAAACACCTAAATCAGGAAAAACGATAGTACCGGACCCTTGACCAAGGTTGAATGTACCACTTTGGACTTTGGGGCGCACACTACTAGTGTCATAAACCACGGGAAACTGAGGAGAGCTGTTAGAGAGTTGTCTATAAGTCACTTCTTGTTGGTGTTGCATACCTATGACCACTTTTTTATATACTTCAACTAAAAATAGCTCTTTATGCAAGTGGGTCAACCAGTAGTTGAGTCATGGCTGGAAGGCTAAGTTTAAACTAGGTTATACCAATCCTGTTTATTAGCTTGTTAAAACAGCCCAGCCCCTGGAGCACAAGCTTTTAATGTTATTTTTCTTAT
>NZ_JAPMOU010000087.1 GCF_028858535.1 Spartinivicinus poritis | reverse complement strand
AGTAAAAATCAAAGCCAAATATAAAATCACTACTGACAGTAAACACGAACAGCCTATTGCTGATAATATTCTTGATAGGCAGTTTAACGTGAGTGCTGCAAATAAGGTCTGGACGACAGATATCACCTATGTTTGGACCAACCAAGGATGGCTATATTTAGCTATCGTAGTTGACCTATATTCTCGGCAAATTATTGGCTGGTCTGTACAAGACCATATGCGTACACAGTTGTGTTTGGATGCATTGACTATGGCATGGCAACGCAGGCTGCCAGCACATGGAATCATCCATCACTCAGATAGAGGTAGCCAGTATGCTAGTGAAGAGTATCGTAACCAACTTAAGCGCTACAATATGACCCAAAGTATGAGCAGAAAAGGCAATTGCTGGGATAACTCTCCTACAGAAAGAGTATTTCGAACACTTAAATCAGAGTGGTTACACCGCTTCCGCTTTCAAACGAAGCATGAAGCACGCCAAGCTATCTGGGACTACATTACATACTATAATAGCGAACGTAAACATTCAGCTTTAAACTATCAAACACCGATGGAGTTTGAGAGAGCTCATCAATTGAAAAAAGCCTCTTAAAAAATTGTTGGGTTTTACTGGACCACTACACCACCTTCTGTCGTTTGAAAACCTACAACTAGTAGATGGATATAGTACGAAACGGCAATGCTAAAGTTGATACCTCCAGCCATTAAGCAAAAATTTTCTGTTACTAGCTAGGTCGTAGTTAGCATGTGACTCCAGCAGAGTGAAATTTCTGGGGGAATGGGCTCAAAACCTCTATTAAAGCCTATTTACTAACTAAAAGACTAGAGTATTTGACTATAAGCTCACGGAAAAACCACACAGTAAGTGGAATAAAGTGCAAGTACGAGCTTATGTTGCTTTCCTGGCAGGTGGTGAGCTTCGTGGTCCTTAGTGTGAAATTATGATAAGTTTTTTATAAGCTAAAAAATCGCTGGATTATTTTTTTCTTTCCAAGAAAACCAAGCGACATCGGCACCTGGCCGGGTTTTATAAAGCACGGAATTTTTTTACCTACTCTTTTTATTTCACCTAGGAATTTCCTCCTGCAGCCTAGTACTCTCGGTGGTTTGAATTAAGCGACCTCTTGGGAATAAAAACAACATGATATTTACAATCCCATCGAGTATGAGACAAACTCTTGTACTCTCTCATAGGTTATTCCTGCTTACGTTTTGTCGAGCTCAGAAGGTACCTTTACCCCTGTAACGGTAAAACCTATTTGAGTCCCCCAGCTTAGTTAATTAATTTTCTCTGTTTAAATTTATGTGCGATTGCCCTAGAGATCACTCCCTCCTAATATTCCTTAGTATAAGGCATTACTGCTCCATATTCACCTTTTTACGCCTTTAGCTACTCATTCATTCACAATTTTTAGTAAAAAAAACACAACTTGTGTAATTACTATCATAACTAATTTGGCAAACACCCAACTGAATGATAAATAAGTAAATATAAGGATTATTATAAATAAAAGTGACCATTAACCAAGCCATAAACAGGGACAAACAAAAATTATGCGGCCATTTAAATGCACTGCGTTATATCCAACTATTTTAGCTTTATTTTCATTTGATGTTTATGCAGGTGAAAATTTAACTAATCACAGCAAATTAAATGTACTACTTCGCAACGTTTACTTTAACCGAGATGGTCGTGATCAGGATGAATATGATAATAGAGAGTGGGTTCAAGGTTTGCAAGTCAACTTCAACTCAGACTACTTTGCAGACATAATTGGATTCGATGCTTCCTATTATAGTGCTTGGGAGCTAGACTCCAATGGTAGTAATTTCACGCACTTACCTGTAGATAAGAGTAGTAAATATACCGAGGACAGCATCACTCTTTACGGTGAAACTAATGACATAAGTCTACTTGGTCAGGCTTATGTCAAACTAAAATTTGGTGATGACCATTTAAACTTTAACTTAAAACACGGTCGAATGCGGCACGATAATAACTTGATTCAAGGCTCAAACTCTCGCGCCATACCAAGTTCTGTATACGGTACAACAGCAAACATTAATATCCATGACCTAACACTATATGGCACCTATCTTACCCAAGGATCTTGGCGAAACATGGGACATTTTGAACACTTTAAAGCTGGTAATAAAGATATTAACTACATTCAAAACTATGGGCTTGCTTATGAGCTTGATAATGGTCTTGGCTTTGAATATGACATAGGAGAGTCTAATAGCTATTTAAAAGGACAGCAGTATAAAGTCTACTATTCCCTCAACTTAACTGAAAGCACTCAACTCTATCTAGAGGGAATTCATCATCAAGTCAACGAAAATGGCCATGTGTTTGTTACAATACAAAGCAACATAGGCACAACCAATGCTGATGGCTATAAAGCAAAGAACACTTCTTTCCAAAGTCGACTAACTATTGATCAGCTCACCTTAAAAGCAGCCTATCAATTTACAAAAGATGGTGACTTCCTATACGACTGGGATGCAAACAGCGGCTATGGGGGTTATAATTCCGTCATTCCCTTCTGGTCAGACTATGCATATAAAGACGAAAAAGCCACATTAATTGGCTTTGAATATAATTTTGCTAAAGTAGGCATACCGGGTCTATCTCTTGATGCGAGCTATAGAAAAGGATTTGGCCTCGATAGAAATAATAATGGCATAAAATTAGTTCATCGCGCAGCAAATGAGTGGGGTAGAGCTATGACCACTGTTTATGAATTTCAATCACCCCCCTTAGCAGGACTCAAGTTTAAATGGGTTAACTTTACCCATAGATCCTCAAGAAGCCTAGGTAACGAAGACATAGATGGAAACCAAGTCTACTTAGACTATACTTTTAGTATTTTTTAGCCTAGATGAACAGGCTTCCAGCAGTTAATAATTGACACGATGGGATTAGATCGATTTGCTCCAGGCGTGCTAACTTTTTGCACTACTCTACTCAAAGACACGACGAGCTGGTATTTGTCTTTAATCACAGTAATATCGACTAAAAAATATCAGATATAGTTTTATTCTCAGTGACAGCACAGCAAGGGTGTGAAATGCCATATTTTTTCAACTTAGTATGAATAGTTTTATAGTCCACCTGAAGTAACCTGGCTGCTTTGGCTTTATTTCCCTGAGTCAACTCCAATACTTCTGTTAAGACTTTACGTTCAACAGACTCCGTATTTTTTCTTATAATATCCTTTAAAGAAAAATCCTCATATTGACCAGAAAGACTAATTATCTCTACCTCCCCCTTTTTACTATTTAAAGAGTGTAACTGAATATGTTCCTCAGTAATTACTTCATCAGATAATAATATTGCGCGACGCACTGCCATTCTCAATTGCCGAACATTTCCAGGCCAACTATAGTTCTTTAATAAGTTCTCCGCACCTTTGGAAAACCCTGATACTGTTTTATTAGTATCTTTATTAGACTCTATTCTAAAGTTTTCAGCTAAATATAAAATATCTTTCGAACGCCCTCTTAAAGCGGGTAAATAAATAGAAAACTCATTAAGTCGATAGTACAAATCTTCTCTAAATGTACCTTCAGCAACGGCTCTACTTAAATCCTGATTGGAAGCAACCAATAGCCTCACATCTACAGGCAGTCTTTTGTTCCCTCCTAAAGGCAAAATAGTTTTCTCTTGTAATACACAAAGAAGCTTCATTTGAAATGCCAACGACATATTGCCAATCTCATCTAAAAACAACGTCCCCTGCTGGGCTAATTTAAACTGACCTGCTTTGTATCTATTGGCCCCAGTAAATGCACCTTTTTCATAGCCAAATAATTCACTTTCTAGTAAAGTTTCAGGAATAGCTCCACAATCCATGACCACAAACGGCTGTTTCGCTCGTGGGCTTGCCTCATGGATCACTTTAGCTAGTAAGCTTTTTCCTGTTCCTGTTTCTCCTTGCAATACCACAGTAAAGTCAGTATGAGCAACACGACGAACATCAGCAGCTAAATGTGAAATAGTTTGGCTAGGCCCCATCCTTTTATGTAACTCTGACTCTACCTGAAGCCCTCCTTCCAACGGACAGCCCAGCCTACAAACTTGCAATGCACACCGAATAGCTCGAATAACATGCTCATGCCTAAAAGGCTTAACAATATAATCTATTGCTCCAGCCTTCATTACTGCTACTGCATCAGCAACACCCGCATAACCAGTCATCATAATAACAGGAAGATCGGGTTTTTCGTAAAGCACCTGCTTAAGTAGTTCAATGCCTGACATATTGGGTATTTGTACATCGACAAGCACTGCATCCAGCCAATTATGCTGAATAAAATTTAATGCTGTATGTCCATCATAAACTTCTACAGTCTCATATCCATGCGCTCCTAGTAAAACACTCAACATTTGGCATATTTCATGGTCATCATCTACTAATAGCACTTTACCTACCGACACAAGGTTAACCCCACTTTTAATAGTTATTCCCTATTATACATATATCAAGGAGAACCGAACCACCCTGATGTATTTTACCCTCCAAAGCTAATATGGTCCAACTAGCTATAAATCATTACTCTAACAATACATTGATGCTAATGCTTTTATCTCTTGGTAACTTAACGTTTGATAAATAAGTTGTGTATTACAAGCTAAATCAAGGAATATTTTCATTTCTGTGCTATTAAGTTTAGCAATTAGTTTTCTTTTTAGTTGATATCTTTCTTTATCCACAGAATGAAGTATAACGTTTGCATACACAGAAGAGCTTAAATTACCAACCGCATCCTGGGTACATTGCTGATATACCACCTTAATTAACTCCACTATTCGTTGCTGGTGGCTATAAATAGAGTCTAGCTCTTGAATATAAGCATTATACAACCTAACTCCTTCTTCAGGTGACTCTGCAATAACACCAGGGATAGATCGATTATCAAAGGTAAGCACATATTTTTCTTTTACTGTACTCCATTCATAATCATTAACTGTTGCTTCCCGCCTCCTCAAGGGTATAACAGTCATAATAGCTCCTTATATAACTAAACTAAAATAAAACACCAAATCTATTAAGCACTCTAGCAGTTAGACTTCCGGCCAATCCCTGTACACTCACTGTGTATAAGGATAATATGGCTGCTTGCATTTATCGTAAAATAACGTTATTACTATAAACAGTAACTAATTAGTTACTAGATGATTCATGGCATTGTACGAGGCCCTTTTTAAGGGCCTTTTTTAAAATCACCAAGACTACCCCTAATAAACAACTCAACAAGTCTTGGCTAAAATATACCCTTCACGAATGATTTATAGGCTCATGAGACCTCGTCATTCGATGGCCGCACCTAAAAAACATTCATATTAGTTATAGTTTTAACTTTCAATAAGAGTTAAATACTCAACGCTTGCTTTTAGCCACTAAGTAAATTGAATCCGCGACATAAAATCATCTTATCTATTAGTTTTAACTCATATCCAGCAATTTTAACTCTATCATGTAAAATCTCCAGCATAATAGAGAGTGAACAGTATTCGCCTAAAACTCAACAAAATAACTTATTAATTACCACTGACTGTGTATTTATTTTATGATGACTTTAAAGTCACAATATTACCTAATGAGTTCTGGTGTTCTAGTTTAGATACTGCATTTTGCGTAGACTCAACTACACTAGTTTGCAAGTCGAATGTACACAATTTGTGTAAAAGGATGGCTATTCAAAATGTGACTCAAAAAACATCTGCGTTTAATTAATAAAGATTCTACCATGTAGACCTTGCTTTTTATCACCTACCTCTAGCTGCAGCATAAAACAGTAAACTATAATATAAATAACACTCCCACTTCGATAAACAAATGGAAATACAAATGACAAAAACAGTATTAACTGATTAATATCATGCATAAAAATAATTATTTTATATAACTTTACTCAAAAAACTATAATTAGCATTAATTTTTATAAGGAGTTACGTTATGAAAAAAAGAATTATTTATAATCTACCTTTTTTATACTGCAAAGATGTATCTTGGCCAGGACTAATAAAAAAAATGATGGCTATATAAAATTCAAAACTATAAGAATAGCAGAACAAGGAGTCATTATAAGTACAATGACTCACCTGAAACTTAATAGTGAAGCTTTAATTATGATTAGTTGTTCTAATGATGACATAAAACATACGCGGATTCAACTAATAAGTGCAACTCAACAACATCGAGGATGAGAGGGGCTATCTGCTATACTAGGCCGCTTCTCTTTTCCGCCAAGATTGGAGTTGCTAATGGCCGAGACTTACAAGCAGATAACCCTAGAAGAACGATATCAAATTTCAGCTTATTTGGCAGCAGGTTTTAGCCGCTCAGCCATCGCTGAACAACTAGGACGCAGTAAAAGTAGTATTTCCAGAGAGATAAATCGTAACAAAGGCTTACGAGGTTATCGCCCCAAACAAGCCCATGAAAAAGCAATGGAACGCCGTCAGATGGCTTTTAAAGCAGTTAAAATGACACCAGAGCTTATCCATTTAATTGAAACAAAAATTCGCGAAGAGTGGAGCCCGGAGCAAGTATCAGGTTGGCTATTGGATGAGCATAATCTACAGTTGAGCCATGAGAGGATTTATCTGCATATATGGGACAAGAAGGCACAGGGTGGAGATCTGTTGAGACGTCAAGGTAAAAAATACACCAAACGTTGCCATAGTAAAAATAGTCGAGGCCAAATCAAAAACCGGACAAGTATTGATGAAAGACCAGCAATAGTGGATGCTAAAACCCGTGTGGGTGACTGGGAAATTGACACCGTGATCGGTAAAGGGCATCAGGGGGTATTGGTTACTCTTGTTGAAAGAAAAACACTTTACACACTAGTTGCTCAAGTAGAAAGTAAGCAAGCAACTGTTGTAACAAAAGCGGCAATTGACCTGTTAATGCCATTTAAAGAACGTGTACATACGATAACAGCAGATAATGGAAAAGAGTTTGCGTTCCATGAAGAAATAGCTAAACAGCTACAGACCAAAGTGTATTTTGCTCATCCTTACCACTCATGGGAGCGGGGTGTAAACGAGAATACTAACGGTTTACTAAGGCAATATTTTCCGAAGAATACTAATTTAAAAAATATTACCCAAGAACAAATTGACGCGGTGGTTTATAAGTTTAACAGTAGCCCCCGTAAAACACTTGGATATAAAACACCTGAAGAGATGATGAACCGATCTCTTGCCAGGACATCGCATCAGTAGGGAATTTAAAAGGCGGAGTTGCACTTATTAGTTGAATCCGCCATATGATTTATGCCAAAGCCAAAATAGATCAAATATTATTCAGATCGACTGATGTAATGATAACAATGACATTTTGTGAAATATCAAACAAGTGTTTGCAGTTTATCAATGAGTTTGTACATGATAGACTATAAATCCTCTATACAATAAGCAATCTATAGCTTCATGCTTTTGTTAAAATTTTAGTAAATATCGATACAAATAAGCTATTACATGAAAAATAATACCTAATAATGAACTTAACCATACAAGACGCACATCGGGAAGATCATAAGTTATGAAAACCTCTTGGTATAAACTAGAGCTCAATACGCTAATCCACTCACCAAAGTTAAAATAGTGGAATAATTCAATCGCAAATATTGAGGCGCTTAGCAAAATATTGAAATTTGCTAGCGAAATGAGTAAAAACCAAACCCCTTTAATTATCCACAAATATAAGTCACCCTTGCAATCAACAAATACTACCTTTAAATTTTTGACCTATAGTTAGTGAGTATAACAGCTATCTTATGTAAAGCCCCCCTAACAACTGACTACAACCTATGTTTAAAGTCATTATTCAAAAGGGTTGACAACAGCAAAGACTAAACTAACTTTTATACAAAATATCAGCTAACAGCAATGCTATAACAACAAAAAGTGTGTAACTTTCTACTAAGTAAATTTAATTTTATTTTGTTGTTCACTCTCCTCCCTTGGCTACATACTTTTGGAGAAAAAACACACGTTACCATTCATGTAGATGATAGCTATAAGCCTTATTCTTACGAGCATAAAAAGCAAGCTGAAGGTGTCTATATTGAAGTACTAAAAGCTGTTTTCAACAACATGATTGACTTTAAGGTAACTATGGTGCCTATTGCCTGGCAACGGGGCAAACAAATCATGGCAAAAGGTAAGGGATTTGGCCTAGCACCAGTATTTTTCCATGGCCACGACTGGCCCTACTTATACCCTTATTCACTACATTTTTATGAAGAGAAAATATTACCCGTCTGTCAGGAGCACATAAGACCTAAAGATAGAAAAGTATGGCCAAATAACTATGTTGGCTTACGTATTAATAATGTCGTTGGGTTTGATGGCTGGGGAGGGGAAAAATTTAGGCAGTTCATAGAAAAAGGAAAAATTAAGTATGGAGAAGTAAGAGGCATCGAAAATATTATTCTAATGACGGGCCTAGGTCGAGCTGACTGCTTTTTGGCAGAAGAGTCTTCCTTTGACGCTGTTTATTCTAGTTTAGTTAAATCTAGGCAGTTTGATATCGGCATTCGATATAGTAGCCTAGTAAAAGGTCCTGTTATCGGCCTAGACCCTGTCTATATCGGCTACTCTCAAATAGCTATTGAGCAAGGCAAATACCCTTTTCATAAAAAATTTATGAAAAATTTTGATATTGAGCTATATAAACTAAAAAAAAGTGGATCTGTTGCCAATATTATGAGGAAAGCATTTATTGAACATTAACCTATATTATATAAAGTGCTTTTACTCAGTCCAAAAAGGACATAAGTTCTCATTCAACTAGTGCGCGGAGTAGTATGCCATGAAGTTAATAAAAACACTTTTTTTCGTCATTGTTACTTTTGCATCTAGCTTACATGCTGGAAAGCTCATGATCAACACAGAAGAGTATGCACCACTAAGTTTTACAGATAAAAATGGTAAGATCAAAGGCATCGCAACCGAGCAAGTGGAGTTGATCTTAAAGCGAGCAAATATTGACTATGATATGAAGGTCTACCCCTGGGCTAGGGCTTACAAAAATGCTGAAACAGAAGCCAACCACTGCGTATTCACCACCTCAAACACCCCCCAACGTGCCAACCTCTTCAAATGGGTGGAGCCACTATCACTCAACAAGTCAATTTTAGTCAAAGTTAAAGGCTCTAGCCTCAGCGTGACCACCTTAGAAGAGGCTAAACAATATAAAATAGGTATTCAAAATCAAGATGTTGGTGGTGACTTTTTAAAAAAAGCAGGTTTTCCTAAGCTAAGTGCTGCAGGCGATGTTAATAAATCACTAAAAAAACTAAAGTCCAAACGTGTTGATATGGTGGCAATGGCAGAGTCACGTTATCATGCAATGGTTGACGGTGGTGAATCTATCGAAAAAGTGATTGATATCTTTGCTCTAAAAATGGGACTAGCCTGCAATAAATTAGTATCAGATGAAACAATTGCTTCCTTACAAAAAGAGCTTGATAAAATAATTAGTGATGGAACTCAACAAAAAATAACAAACAGCTATAAATAATCAACTTGCAATCTTCCAGATGCAATTTATAACACAATTTGTGTATATAAGTAGTGAGTAAAAATTATGTGATAATCCAAATACTATACTTGATAGTGAGGCTATAAACTTAGTCTTCTAAATTGATACTTAACTTATGCTTAAAAAGTTAATAAAGGACAGTTAGTATGGCTAAACCAAAACCAAAACCAACACCAACACCAACACCTATCTCATAATATTCTACAGATTTAACATCTTCCCCACCCTAAAGAGGGTGGCTTTTTATATCAATAACTTCGGAATCGAGTGAATAGCTTGTTCATCCAGGGATGCAATTTCCATTAATTCAGTTTGTGCCGGCTCAGCATATTCAGAGTAATACCAATCCTGTTTATTAGCTTGTTAAAACAGCCCAGCCCCTGGAGCACAAGCTTTTAATGTTATTTTTCTTATTC
>NZ_JAPMOU010000086.1 GCF_028858535.1 Spartinivicinus poritis | reverse complement strand
TGATAATCCATTATGAATGCTCGAGTATACAGCTTTTTGCCTGCTAACATAGTCCCCCAGGAATCCATATAGAGCCTTAAATGATATAGCACCCTATGTTAATGATGGTAGCTTCATTAAACTAGACTATGAACAATCAAAAGTATATGAAGAGGACCATACCCAAACACATTATCCTGTATATAAAGTCAAGGATGGGAAGTTTGTTGAGGATGCAGAAATTCTCATTGAGCTTGATAGGCGCAACTGGTTTATAATTACAGACGACCTTCATCTAGACCCCGAAGATGATCCAGACTGGGATTATGAGTGGAATCAATTTATTAAAAAACAAATTTATAATTATTATCTTGGCAAAACAGATAAAAGCATTGTTTTATATAAAAATAATTAGCAAATATTAAAAGTATGAAAGGCACTCACCGACAAACTGGTAAACCCCTTTCTAACCTCGATCACCTCCGCCAATCCATCACTGACATATTAACCACCCGCATTGGTACCCGACTGATGCGGCGTGACTATGGTAGCCGTTTGCCTGAGTTGGTGGATTGCCCCATGAATGGTCAGTGGTTAGTGGAAATCTACGCGGCAACCGCTGAAGCCTTAATCCGTTGGGAACCACGCATAAAAGTCAACAAGGTTCAGGCTTATCGCGGCGAGCCAGGCGAGTTATTGATTGTGTTAGAAGGGATTTATTTACCCGAAGGCAAACCCATTACGTTGGATGGCATCATTGTATGAGCGAATTTACTGCCATTGATTTATCGCAGTTACCTGCGCCGGATGTGATTGAGCCAATTGATTACGAGGCAATTCTCGCTTCTATGCTGGCCGATTTACAAAAGCGCGATAGTCGCTTTACGGCACTGGTCGAATCTGACCCAGCCATGAAGATTCTAGAAGTTTGCGCTTATCGTGAAATGCTGATTCGACAGCAATTTAATGAACGCGCTAAAGCCGTCATGCTGGCATATGCAGTGGGTGGTGATTTAGATCATTTAGGCGCTAATTACGGCGTAAAGCGCAAAGTCATTAAACCAGCGGATGATAATCAAGTGCCACCCACACCACCTGTAATGGAAGCTGATGAGGACTTTCGGCGTCGTATTCAATTAGGCCCCGAAGGTTATTCAACCGCTGGCCCTGTGGGTGCTTATTTAGCTCATGCACATAACGCCCATGATCAAATTGCCGATGTCTCTGTGTATTCTGATGAGCCTGGCGAGGTGATTATTACTTTTTTACGGCGGTCGTTAGCTGATGAAGCCGATATGGCGCCTGATGACGAAATAAAACAGGTATTGTTAACTGCTTTAAATGATGAAGATGTTAGGCCGCTGACAGATCATATTACCGTGCAAGCCGCTGAAATTATCGATTATTCAGTTAGTGCAAAATTGCATGTACAACAAGGGCCGTCTTCTAAAGCCATTATCGATACGGCTACATCAGCACTGAATGAGTATGTCGAACAGTGTTATAAGCTGGGTAAAACCGTGGCACTCTCAGGTATTTATGATGCACTCCATATGGGTGGCGTTACCCGTGTAGAATTACTCTCACCCACAGCGGATATTCAAGCCAAAGTCTTTCAAGCCCCTAAAGCCAAGTCTATTTCAATTAAAATTGCATGAGTTTATTACCCAGCAATGCTAGCCCGTTAGAGCAAGGGTTGGCCGATAGCACGGGTCGTATTAGTGATATACCGGCTTACCCTAATTACGTCTGGAATCCTGAGTCTTGCCCAGCGAATTGTTTACCCTGGTTAGCTTGGGCCTTATCGGTGGATGAATGGGATGAAGCCTGGGAAGAGCAGACCAAGCGTAATGTCATTAAGGCATCAATAGAAGTACACCGCCATAAAGGCACGCTTGGCGCAGTAAAAAAAGCGTTAGCGGCTACTGGCGTGGATATCACGGTAACCGAATGGTTTGAATATAACGGCCAGCCCTATACGTTTAAAGCCGATGTTAACTTAGAAACCCGTGGCCTCACTGAAAAAGAATACGACAATATTAATCGGCTAATTAAGCGTACTAAAAATGTTCGGAGTCACTTTGACTTAACCGTTTATTTAACCAATAAAACAAAAATGCCGCGTGTGGCAGTGACATGTCAACAAGGTCAACAAACCACGGTTATTCCCTACTTAACCAAACAAATGAATAGCCAGCTGTGTACTTGTTTGACGTCCGGTTACCAAAGTGCTGTGACACACCAGATTTACCCATTTATTACAATACAACTGACAAGCAACATTTGCCGGGTACTGGTGACGGGCTATCAAGCAGTTAATACCATCACGATCTATCCCAAAGGAGCCTAAATTTGAATCAAAAATACTTTAGCTTGCTCACTAAGCTTGGGCAGGCGCGGATTATTAATGCCCAGGCACTGGGTAAAACGGTTAAACTCACCAAACTCAAAGTGGGTGACGGCGGTGAAGATGGAGGCAAAGAAACCAATCCGAAAGAAACGGACACCGCCTTAGTACGAGAAAAGTGGCAAGGGCCAATTAATAGTATCTTCCAAGACCCAGATAATGATCATTGGTTGGTGATTGAAACGGTTATACCTGAAGAAGATGGTAATTTTTATATTACCGAATTTGGCTTATACGATAATGATGATAATTTAATTGCCGTCGGTAAATATCCAAAAACCTATAAGCCAACACTCGCCCAAGGTAGCGGTAGCAGTTTATATATTCGGGTGATCTTTGAATTAAGTAATACCGCTACGGTAGAGCTTAAAATTGATCCCGCTATCGTACTGGCATCTCGTACCTATGTAGACTCTAAATGGAAAACCCATTTAGAGTCTGATCATCCCCACCCACAGTATGTCAAACAGTCTGTGTACGATGTTGAAAAAAAATATACGGGGATACCTGGTGCCATTGGGACCATTCGGCATGAAGTGTTTAATGGTATAGTCGTACAATGTATGCCACATAACGATGATAATGGGCCATTAGCAGGGGGAGACTTTACCACCACAGACTTAGGACAAGATCATGATGTTACCCTACACTTCGTTTTGCCATTAAACATCAATCAAAATTCTGAAATGTTTTTCTTTCATGTGAGAGGATATAGTTTTGGAACGGCCATTGTATTGAATGAATATATTGCGGGGTATTGTTTTGCTGGCGGTAAAATACTCCGTGATACGCATGTGCAAGGAAACGCAAAACCCGCTATTTATAATGATAAAAACGGTGTTGTTATTTTTAGCCTAACATTTAGTAAGAGCATTTATTATACCACTGTTGTGATTGATTCCATGAGGGTAGGAAATGGTCGCCAGTTTGAACATGGTGAGCTAAAAGGGATTATTTCACTGGAAAAAAAGATTACCTACAAGCCGTAATTACTTCCCCTTTTTTTATTCTTACTTCACTCATTACTTTATTTATCTAAAAAGGAAACCCTATGCCTGAAGAATTTCTTCATGGCGTCGAGGTCGTTGAAATTGACAGCGGCCCACGTCCAATACGTACCGTAAAAAGCAGTGTGATTGGTTTAGTGGGCACAGCGCCCGATGCTAAAGAAGACGTTTTCCCCTATGACACACCCGTTTTATTGGCAGGTAGTTTAAAAAAGGCTAAACAGTTAGGGACAAAGGGAACCTTGCCAGCCGCCTTACAAGGGATTTTTGATCAGATTGGGGCCATGGTGGTGGTTATTCGGGTTAACGATAAGCCACCTGTATCCCCAGAAACCACGGATAATGAAAATACGGCACTGAATGCCATTATTGGTAAGCAAGGTGAACCCAATACCGGCATGTATGCGTTGCTGGATGCCAAAAGTACCGTCCATGTTGAACCCCGGATTTTAATTGCCCCAGAATTTTCGCATATCGAAGCCGCTGCCCAAAAGTTGGTTCTCGTAGCAGAGCGATTAGGTGGTATCGCGATCATTGATGGCCCTAACACGACAGGTGAAGAGGCTGTTAAATATCGTGATGTATTTGGTAAACGTTACGCTTACCTAATCGACCCCTGGGTTAAAGTCTGGAATAGCGACATCAACGAAGGTAAAGGCGGTATTGTTATTGAACCCCCTTCGGCTCGCGTGGCGGGATTAATGGCTAAAATCGATAACGATCATGGCTTCTGGCATTCCCCGTCGAATAAATTAATTAACGGCATTTTAGGCACAGCCAGGCCCATTGATTTTAAATTGGGTGATAAAAGCTGCCGAGCCAATTATTTAAATAGCAAAGACGTTACCACCATTATTCAGGAAGACGGCTACCGTCTCTGGGGTAATCGGACCTGCAGTGGTGATCCGAAATGGGCGTTTGTCAGTGTGGTGCGCACCGCCGACATTATTTATGACTCACTGCAACGGGCGCATCTGTGGGCGGTTGATCGTAATATCACTAAAAACTACATCGCTGATGTTACTGAAGGGGTAAATAATTATTTGCGTCGGTTAAAAAATATCGGGGCCATTTTAGGCGGCACTTGCTGGGCTGATCCTGACTTAAATACCCCAGATGCCTTGGCAGATGGCAAGGTGTATTTTAACTTTGATTTTACCCCGCCCACTCCAGCCGAACACATCACCTTTAATGCCACGTTAACCGACGATTATTTTAAGGAGGTACTCAGTGCACGCCAATAATGTCACTTATGCCACCCTGTTTATTGATGGGGTAAGCCAGGCAGGACGAGTGCAGTCTATTACACTACCCAAGCTCACAGTTAAAACCGAAGAGTTTCGAGGTGGTGGCATGGATGGCGTTACCCACCTGGATATGGGGATGGAAGCCATGGAACTGAGCTTTACCATTGATGACTGTAATATCAATGTACTGAAAGAGTTTGGTTTCCAACAAGGCAAGCAAGTGCCGTTCAATATCAAAGGTGTATTACGCAATCCTGGCCAGGGCGACCAAGGGATTGACGCGGTTTGCCGTGGCCTGGTCAGTGAAATTGATTTTGGTGAATGGAAACAAGCGGAATTATCCAGCTTAACAACCACGGTTAAACTGGATTACTACCAACTCACCATCAATAACAAACTCATTTGCGAGATCGATGTGATTAACCATGTGCGTAAAATTGATGGTAAAGATCACATGCAAACCATTCGAGATTTGTTGGGTTTGTAACATAAAATTTTACATATAAATGACAAATGGTGAGGAAAACTGCTTGACTAATCTGATAAAATCAACAATTTTAAGCTTGGAATTATTAATATGAAAAACATTTTAATCTGCCTATTAGGCTTATTCCTATTGAATAATGCTTTTGCATACGAAACCATTGAAGATTGTTCTCCACCTGATGTTCCTCTTGGGAAGTGTGTTGAAGAGTTAGTTGAAAAAAATAAAATTCAACTATCATTGTGTAATACTTTGCCAACACAGACAATGGTAGTCTGTGCATCCAGACTTGCTGATAAAGCTGATAAAGACTTAAATCGAGCTTATAAAGAAATAATGAAATTGAAGGATAAAAAAGCTCAAACTGCTTTAAGGAAAACTCAACGATTATGGATTAAATTCAAAGAGGCTGAATGCAATGCTATAAATGTGCTAGGAAGTGACAGCGAATATTACTCTGAGTCATGTAGAGCAACTATAACTATGCGCCGTATCAACGACTTAATGATTATGCTACCCAATGATGATCTTTATAATGAATTAGATAATCGTTATGGTGAAGTATCCTTACATCGATCTATTTAGTTAAAATACTACTTAATAAATCCCCTTAACTGGGGATTTTTGCTTTTTAAAGCACGCACTTTATATTTTTCTTTTACTTATATAGGTAAACCATGAGCGAAACTATTACCTTAAACTACCCTATTGAAATGAATGGCGAAGTGATTAACGAAGTTAACCTACGCCGCCCCAAAACTAAAGACATGAAAAACATTGAAAAACGGGGTGGTGGTGAAATTACCCAAAGCATCCATATGATTGCTGATCTATCTGGACTGGATATTAAAACAATAGAAGAATTGGATGCTGCCGATTTTCAACGCTTAAATGAAGTGGTGGCAGGTTTTTTAGACTCGACTGGCAATCAGTAAAACAAATCTGCCTGGCCTTATCCTACTACCTGAGAGGTACCCCATTGTCAGAGCTGTTAGACATGGACCTCGAAGACCTCCTTGATTGGTATAAATCCCTTCCTAAGCAACAATAATCATGGCTAATAAACTCAATATTGCCATTGGCGCTTATATTGATAAGTCGCTGGCAAAGTCTTTCAAAAAATCCGAATCCGCTGCCAGTAAATTAGGCAAAGCTTACCGAGAGACGAATAAAAAACTGGCCGCTGTACGACAGGTGGATCAGTATCGCCAGCGCTTAGCCCGATTACGCCAACAGCAACAACAAGCGGGTGGTAGTAATCAACAGTTAGCCAATGCGATTCGGCGTACAGAACAATCCTTGTCTCGGGCTTCACGCACTGCACAGCGTTATGGAGTTGATTTAAATAATCTGGCACGCACACAACGACGGTTGCAGCGTACTGCCCGTTTCCAAGGACTTCAGCAAGCGGGCATGCAACGGCTTGGACAGTTAAAAACCGCCGGTAAGTGGGCTGCAGGTGGCTTAGCAGGGGCAGCAGGTGGTTTGTTGGCGATGGTGAAATCCACGGCTGACCGAGGAGACCCAATTGCTAAGCATGCGGCTAAATTGGGGTTTAGTGTTGAAGGGCTCCAAGAATATCAATATGCGGCTGAGCGTTCTGGGGTGTCTACCGCGCAATTTAATACGGCTTCGCAACGGATGGTACGACGGGTGTCGGAAGCTGCAGCTGGTCTTGGTAAAACGGGTAAAGCGCTCAAAGAATTAGGGCTGGATGCTAAGTGGTTAAACTCGCTGAAACCTGAAGAACAGTTTGAGCATATCTCGGAAGCGATGAAGCATATCCCCAATAAAGCCGATCGTGTCCGCCTGGCGATGAAGTTATTCGATACCGAAGGCGTTGGGTTAGTCAATATGTTGAATGGGGGAAAAGCCGGATTAGAGGCATTAAGAAAAGATGCCAGAGCGACTGGTAACATTATCTCAAAAGAAGATGCCAAAAATGCCGAGGATTTTCAGGACGCCTTTTTAGATTTTAAACAAATCACTGGCAGTGTCAGTAAATCAGTGGGTGCCAAGTTTATGCCCTTGGTGACCAAGCTCATGATTAAGTTTAAAGCTTTCCATGAAAAATACGGCGCTCGTTTTAATCTGTTGCTAATCCAAATTGCTGACTCATTAGTGAGTGTGGGGCGGTTTATGTGGAATCTGGGTAAAACTGTATTTACTGTTGCCAGTAAAATCAGTCATTTTATTGAGGAAACCATTGGCTGGAAAAACATTGCAGCGGTTGTAGCCGCTTTAGTTGGGGTGAAATTAGTGGGTGCGGTATTAGCGGCAGGCACCGCGATAATGGCGTTAATTCCGGCAATAAAAGCCGTGGGCTTAGCCATGATGGCCAATCCAGTTGGCTTAATTATTAAAGCCATTGCTATTGGTGCCACGTTAATTATTACCAACTGGAGTACTGTATCCACATTTTTGGGTGATACATTTGATGCCATTGCTAATGCTTGTAGTTCAGCATTTGAAACCATTAAAAACTACTTTTTTAATTTTACGCCGCTCGGTTACATCATTTCCAACTGGGATGGCATCGTTGGTTTTTTTAGCAATCTCTGGGATAGCATTGGTAAGACTTTTGATGGTGGTGTAACTGGCATCGCCAAAAGCTTTTTAAGCTACTCACCTTTAGGATTAATGATGAAAATCTGGCAACCAGCTATTGACTGGTTGCGCAGTAAATTCCAGTGGATTAATAAAGCCATAGAAAAGTTGAAAGGCATTAAACGCTGGTTTACGGGTGATGACGAGGAAGAAAAGAAAACAGTTGCTGGAAAAATTAACCAGCGAATGCAACAACGCAGAGCCCAGATACAAGAGACACAAGCCGTTAATGCTAAGCAAATAGAAAAGCGGCTACAGCAAATCAATCAACAAAAAAACATGAATGTCACCACCCACCTAAACGCACCGATTACCATCAATGCAGCCCCTGGTATGTCAGCAGAAGAAGTCACACAGCAAGTGAGGGATGCTTTAGAAGAGCGTGAGCAGGAAGCTGAAGCCAGACAGAGAAGTGTTTTATACGATATGGATATGGCTACCCTATGAGCTATACACTACTCAAGTTGGGCGATTTTATATTCTCGATTAAGACAGCCAGCTATCAAAAGCTCCGTCAGCAATGGCAATTTAAATGGGTAAGCCAGCATATCATTGGTGGCTACCCACAGCAGCAGTATACCGGGGAAACCGCCCGAACCATGACACTAACAGGCATTATGTACCCTGGCCAATATGGAAGCCGCGACAGCCTTTTACACATGGTTGAACTAGCGGGTACCGGCGACATCCTCGGCTACTGGTGTATAACTCAAGTCAGTGAAAACGGCGCTTACCCTGACAAACAAGGCCAGTGCCGTAAGATTGAATTCAGCGTGAGCATAACCTACTATGGCGACAGTATACCGAACCAAAGACGGTGATACCCTGGACTGGATTTGTAAGCAGTATTATGGCGATGAAAGCTTTGTGCTGCAGGTATTGGATGCCAATCCCAGGTTAGTGGAGCAAGGGCCTGTTTTAGCGGCGGGTATAGAGATTAGTTTACCTGAGCTTGCCCTTGAAGCCCAGGCAACAGAGAATTTATGGTCTTAACTCACCTTTCACTATATCGAGTCTAAGTAATTTAAACTCTTTGATATTTTCGGCTGGGGTCCAGGGTGGGTCGATAACAGTTATATTTGTTACTCCCAAGCTTTTTAGGTCAGATAAGGAGTAGTACCAACCTTTATATTGATCCTTTTCTTCAAGGTTATCTGTGCCTAAATAATTCTTAAGTGACTGCTGGTACTTTTCTTGTTGTCCTAATAGAGGTAGCTGGGGAGAAATCCCAAGCTTTTTATATAGGTTTACTTCTCGCTTACGATCTCTTGTAAGGTCTGCCTGAAATTGTTTTAATATTTTCTCTTTAGTAGGAATACGATCTTTTTCTGGTAAAGTATTTATATATTCATCTAAATCAGAAAAATTTTTATCAATATCATTATCTTTACTATTGGCACTACCGTGATAACCAAAGATGGCTGTTTTTTCCAGCACTAACTGTTTTCCTGCAGGTAGAATGTAGTTTGCACAAGATGAAAAACAGTAATCTACTACTTTTACATTTAGTCTATTTTTATAAATCCATTCTGCTAAATCCAATCCTAAACTGACATTTCCCCCTTTGCTTTTAATGGTAAACCAAGATGGTTTAATTTTAGCCTGATTGAAAAGCTTATAAACCTTCTCATTTGCTTCTGCAGATAAATATCCTTGATAAGTAATACTATTAGCGTCAATAGTTACTTTTGTTTCGTCTTTAGGTTGGGCAAAACTGTATGTTGAAAGCAAAGAAATAAGAATAATAAAGCAACTTTTCATTAGTACAGCCTAATAAGTTCTAAGTGAACTGAGCATTCTATCTCAAACCCTTTAAGTGAACAATTTGGTACCTTTCACAACTATGTTAATTAATTACGAAATCACCATTCCATCATTCCCCGTCAACATCCAAAACCACCTAATCAGTCTCGAACTCACTGACGAAGCAGGTATCAAGTCTGATAGCGTAACCCTGAAGCTATCTGACCATGAGGGTAACTTACCCATTCCAGCCAAAGGCACCAAGCTATCAGTCGCCATTCAGAACATTCATATGGGGGATTTTATCATTGACGAGGTGTCACTCTCTGGCCCACCGAATCAAATGACTATTCAGGCGAAAGGCGCTAACTTAAGGGATCAACTCCGTAGCCCTAAGTCACGTTCATGGCATCAAAAAAAGCTGGTAGATATTGTAACCACTGTGGCTAATGACAATGGTTTGAAACCTAAAATTGCAGAAGTATTTACGCCTATTGTCATTGATCATATAGACCAGACAGAAGAATCCGATATTAATTTTTTAAGTCGTATTGCCTTAGATCATGGGGCAATTGTTAAGCCAATGATGGAACACTTGGTATTTGTAGAGCGAGGGAAAACCAAAACTGCTACCGGTAAACAATTGTCACCAATAACAATTTCTAAAATTAATAAATGGAATTTAAAGGCCCCTGACAGGCAATATTATAAAAGTGTGATGGCTAAGTATCACAGTGCTGAAGGTGGCAAGACAGAGCATGTAAAAGTTGGTAATGGTGAACCAATCTATACTATTAAAATGGTATATCCAACCAGGGAAGCAGCCAAAGCCAGTGCTAAAGCTAAGCTAAGTGGGTTAAATGATACAGAAGCCAGTTTAAGTATAACCGTAGTAGGTAATCCTGAGTTAATAGCAGAGCGGCCTTTAGTTATTCAAGGTGTAAGAGCTAGTGTTGATGGTCGGTGGGTAGTGAAGCAGGCAAAGCACTCGATAAGTGCTTCTGGGTATACGACGAATGTTAGTTTAGTAAAGTGATGTATAAAGGAAATTATATCCCCATAGTGATGTTCATTAATAGTTAGGCATAAATAAAGAGATCAAAAATGCGTCCAGATTCAAAGGAGAAGCTAGAAATTCTTAAAGTCGAAATGAGCCTTATTCAAGGCACCTTCGACAAATATGACGATCTTATTTTTAGGAATAGAAACTGGTTTATAACGATATGGATTAGTGCAATAGGTCTGGCTTTCACAATTAAAGATCCAAGGATTGTTTTCCTCGCTGTGCTAGCTGCAGCCCTATATTGGTTGTTAGAAGGAATGATGAGGCATCAATATTGGTATAAATATGTTGTGCGTTATCGTGCTATACGAAAGTGGCTTAATGATCCAGTATCCGATTCAATATCTGTTTATGATCTAACTAACCACTATGGGCAACGTGCTACAAAATGGGAGCGAGCAAAAAATTCGTTTTTTAAAATTGAGCCTTCACTATTAGGAATAGTCATGGCTGTTAGTGCAATGGTTGCGTATACATTGGTGCCAACAAATGCCTAACAATAAACAATTTTCTTATTAATTTTCTTTTTTTATCAGGTTACCTCTACTTGCTGTGCCCTTGTAAGTAGTTTTCCCTTGTAGAAGGCTAAGCCTATCTTTGCCTGAATTGGGGTAGCATTTAAGTTAAAGTGATTAACTAGTCTATACTTTATAGTATGAATATATTTCTGGAAAAGTAGATAAAACAGTCAATCAGTACTTTATACCCATAACGAATCATTTTTAGGTGTAACTGAGTACCTAATCTGCAAACTCAGCTAATCCATTACCCATGATT
>NZ_JAPMOU010000085.1 GCF_028858535.1 Spartinivicinus poritis | reverse complement strand
TCCCCTTCGTCTAGTGGCCTAGGACACCGCCCTTTCACGGCGGTAACAGGGGTTCGAGTCCCCTAGGGGACGCCACTTTTAACTGCCAGTCATTAACATCAGCAAAATAAAAATCACCTGTGTTAGTTATTACTAATAGAAGGTGAGCCCTAAAAAGACCCACATAATTGAATTTTATTACCGCTTCAAATAGGCGGTTTTTTGCGTTTACTATTAACTTAGTGATAAGTAACTACTTGGTTTGTTGGCAGTAACTTTGCTGTATCTGTATGCTTATTGTCGTTATATGCCTAATATAACTGTGTATCTGGTGTATCAGGTATAATAAGCCATATAGTGCAGGTTTTGGTGCTAACTAAGCGAAGTGGTTAGTTTTCTTAACAGGTGTTGGATTTTTAGTTATGAATGATGCACTGATAGGTTATTTTGCTGCATTTTGTACAACATTAGCCTTTTTACCTCAGGTATTGCATATTATTAAGCACCGAGATACTGCGGGCATTTCAGTCTTCATGTACTGTATTTTTGTATTTGGTGTAGCGCTATGGTTAGTATATGGGATTATGCTGGGCAACTGGCCAATGATCATTGCTAATGTTATTACACTGATACTTTCTTCTATTGTACTCGTGTTGAAGTTAAAGCATGGTTAGCTAACTAATGAGTGTTAGCTAATAGCTTCGTAGTGGATGATGACTATTAATCTGGTTTGTCAGGCTTATGTAATGTAACTTGTATGGTATCAATACGGTTACATAAAAAGCCGGCAATACAATAGGCCAGATAATATTGCCATGTTTTCCTGAATTTTTTGTTAAATCCCATTCCTTCCAACGCTTCTTGACAGTTGTTGAAGTTGACAAGCCAATCTTGAAGCGTGCGTCTGTAGCTTTCGCCAATACTAATCAGGTTGCTTACTTGCAGGTTATGCTGCTCTGCTAGGCTGATCACTTTGCTACGTGTAGGTAACATGCCGCCAGGAAAAATATACAGTTGAATAAAATCGGGCCGATTGCGGTAGCTTTCAAAAAATACTTCATTAATCGTAATAATTTGTAAGACAGCTGTGCCGCCAGACTTTAAGCAACTTGCAAGCTTTGCAAAATAGATATGCCAATATTGTTCTCCTACTGCTTCAAACATCTCTATGGAAGCGATATAAGAGTAGGTATTGTTTAAATGGCGGTAGTCTAACCGTTTAAAATTGACAGCTGCTGAGTTAGCTTGGCTAGAAAATCGTTGCTGACAATAGTGAAGTTGTTCATTAGACAGAGTAATACCGAGCACTTTGCTTCCTTGTTCGGTTGCATAAGCTGCAAAGCCTCCCCAACCGCAACCAATTTCGAGGATGGTTTCTTCTGGCTTAGGGTTTAATTGTTGATATATTCGTTGATACTTATTACGTTGTGCTTGTATAAGTGTATCAGTAGGTTTTTGATAAATGCCACTAGAATAGGTCATTGTTTTATCTAGCCATAATTGATAAAACTCATTACCCAGGTCGTAATGAAACTGGATATTCTGCTTTGATCCTAACAGAGAGTTTCTCGCCCTAAAGTGTAACCATTTATTTTTTAACCTATTCCAAACAGCCATTAAAATAGAGGACTTGAAGTAAGGTTCGTTAGTAGCAAAAAATAATAGGCAGTTAGTTAAATGAGTGGTAGTCCAGTATCCTTCAATATAACCCTCCGCAAAACCAATATCTGATTTACGCATTAAAAGTATTAATAGTTTGGTTAGATTGTTGATGGTTATATTAGCAGATGGACCTGTTTGTTTTCCTTCTATATGATAAGTATTACCACCATAGGAAACAGATATGACTCCATATTGAGTGTTGTTGAGTAACTTAAGCAGTTTTTTTAAACAAAATTTTTCATACCAGTGGATGCTGGAATGTTGGTTAATAGAATTGAGAGAACTTCTTAACATTGTTTAATCCTTGCTATTTCTGTAATTAGGGTGAGGATAGAAAGTAGCACCTTTTAGCCAAATTTTTAATGCTTGCCAATGAATCATTACAATCACTTTCCATGTCATCAAAGGAATTGATAAAAATACCTTTAGTAAATTACTAGAAGAAAAAGGTATTTCTTTAGCATATTGATTGGCAATCAAAAGCAAATTATCTTCTTGATATTGGTGTATTGATATTATTTTTATAGTTGGGTTGTCTTTAAGCGTAAACTGGTATCTTGCATCCATACTAATAAAAGGGGATACATGAAATGACTTATCGGCTTTGCCGGTAAGGGTTTTAGCTTGAGTACAGTTAATGACATAGGTATGAGCTTCTTTAAATGTATTGTGTACTTCTAAAATAGCTGCAATTAATTGAGAATCTTTATAGCAATACCAAATGGCCAGTGGATTAAAAGAGTAACCTAAAACCCGGGGAAAGCAAAATAATTCAATATTATCTGGTTGAATGCTGATACCGGCTTTAAGTAATGATTGATTTACCCATGGCCGAAGCGCCATTTTACCTTTTGGCCCGAAATCAGCTTGATAAAAACTAAATAGGTTCCATTTATTCAATGATATAAATTTACTTCTTGAAAAAGTCTCTTCAAGTTTATCGATATTGACTGCAATGCTGAAAACGCGATAGGTAAATCGGTAGCGTACTGGAAAAAAACGTTGATGAGATACTTTTCCAATAAATAGTCGTGGCGTATTGTCTATTAATTCATTTGTTGCCATGGTGCTTCACAGTTAAGTTGATTGGCTACTGAAAGAGCAGACTTAAAACCATCCTCATGAAAACCATAACCAGTATAGCTACCACAAAACCAGCTTCTTTGTTGCCCTTGAATGCAGGCAAGCTGTTGTTGAGCTTGAAGGGCATCTGTATTAAATACGGGGTGCTGGTATTCGATTACTTTAACAATTTTTTGTTGGTCAGGCTCGATAACTGGGTTAAGGGTTACGAAAAATTGCTGTTCAGCTGGTAGCTTTTGCAGTAGATTCATCCAATAAGTGACAGACACTTGTGAGTCCTGTTGTGCGCGCAGGTAATTCCAGGCTGACCAGGCTCGCCTGTTAGTGGGCATTAAGCGGTTGTCACTATGAAGAATAGCAATGTTTTTTTGGTAATTGAATGCTTTTAATATTGAGGCTTCTTGAGGAGTAGGTTTATCGAGTAATTGAAGGGTTTGGTTAGCATGACAAGCAAAAATCACTTGATCAAACGGATGTTGTTGGTTATCTGAGGTAATAACAACAGTGGAGTCTTGATTACGTATGACTTTTTTGACAGGTTGATTTAATTTAAAAATACCATTAAATCGTGCTAAAAATGCTTTGATATACCGATAGCTACCACCATAAACAGAGTACCATTGAGGGCGATCATTAATGTTTAACAGTCCATGATTATAAAAAAACTGCAATAAACTCGTTGCTGGAAACTGCAGCATTTTTTTTATTGGGCAAGACCAAATTGCAGCAGCCATAGGTAATAAATAGTTTAGGTTGAAAAAAGAGTTAAACTTGTTGTCCTGCAAAAAAGACTTAAGCGTAACATCAACTGATGAATTATTGGCTAAAAATTTTTTAGCCAATTGATTAAATCGAATGATATCGACAAGTAACTGCCAGAATTTAGGATTAACCAGCTGTCTACGTTGGCAGAATAATGTGTTTAAGTTGCTGCCAGCATATTCCAGCTCGCCACTATTGACAGAAACACTAAAGCTCATGTCGGTTGGCTGGGTAGTCACACCTAGCCAGTTGAAAAAGGCGGTTAGGTGAGGGTAATTGGCCTGATTATAAACGATAAAGCCAGTATCCACAGGAATGACTTGCCGGCCAGCTACTACCTCAATTGTATTAGTGTGGCCTCCAAGGTAGTTGTTTTGCTCAAAAATAGTGATTTGGTACTGCTTCTGGAGCAGCCATGCTGCGGCTATTCCAGAAATGCCAGAGCCAATGATGGCGATTGTCGGTTTGCTCATGGTCGTTATTTCTTGTACCAGACTTTACATTTGTATAAGAATAGCTATAGTTTTGTATAAGTTCAACTGGTTTGTAAAGGATAAGAAGTTGTGCAGAATAGTCTTTTTATTTCATTATGTTATGTAAATGGACATTAGCTAACGATGAAAACAGTGTGGATTGTAGGCGGTAGTACGGGAATTGGGTTGGAGCTGGCAGTTCAACTGGCTTGTTTGGGCCATAGAGTGATTGTGTCAGCACGTAACACCAACAATCTTGTACAATTGGTCGAGCAACGACAAGTTTCAGTTCACATGCTGACAACCCTTCAATTGAATGCAACTGATCAAAGTGCCTGTATAAAAGTGTGGCAAGAAATTAATCAGCTATATGGCAAAGTGGATTGGGTTTTTTTAAATGCAGCTGTTTATGAGCCAGCCCCAGTCGTCCCATTTGATCAGAGTAAATGGAAAAACATTGTTCACACTAATATTGATGTTGTGTTAAACCCATTAGCCGCTATTTTAGAGCAACCTGGCTTAATACCTGAACAGTTGTTTATTACGGCAAGCTTAGCAGGTTATCGCGGACTGCCAAAAAGTGGTGGTTATGGGATGAGTAAAGCGGCATTAATTAATTTAGCTGAATCAATACTGCCTGAATTAGCTGCATTGGGCTGTCGGGTTCGGCTGGTCTCACCAGGGTTTGTCTCTACACGAATAACGGCGAAAAATCGTTTTAGAATGCCGGCATTAATCTCTGCCGAAGAAGCTGCTAGACAGATTGTTAAGAAGGTTAATGCAAATTCATTTGAAATTACTTTTCCTTGGCGTTTTGTTATTTGGATAAAAATACTACGATTATTGCCATATCGTTGGTTTTTTTTAATTACTAAGCGCATGGTCAAACAGTAAGGGTTTGGTAATATGGAAAAAATTGCTGTAATAGGAGCTGGTGTAGCAGGGTTAACCTTAGCTCATCACCTAAAAGATATTGCAGAAGTGACCTTATTTGAAAAATCACGAGGGGTGAGTGGACGATTAGCCACTCGATATTCAGGTGACTATGTTTTTGACCATGGTGCCCCTTTTTTTACTGTACGCAATAAGGCTTTTAGAAACTTTATTCAGGATGCCATCGACAAAGGACTGTTAGTTGAGTGGCAACCCAAAGTTATCACATTGGAAAACATAAGTAGGCACTATCGGCGGGACTGGTTTGAGCCTCACTATGTCGGTTTTGCAAAAATGAACAGCTGGTGTAAAGCACTGGCCAAAAATCATAAAATACAGCTAAATACAAAAATATCAAGCGTTCAAAAGGTCACAACACAGTGGCAATTGATAGATACTAATGGGAATGCAACAGAGCTATTTGATTGGGTTATTTCAACAGCACCTGCACCGCAAACTCAAGAATTATTGACATTGGCTTTTTCTCGCTATTATGCCTTTCAACAAGTTGAAATGATGCCTTGTTTTTGTCTAATGGTTGGCTTTGAACAACCTGTCGACTTGCCCTGGGATTTGGCAAAGGTGAAAAACTCCGCCATTCAATGGATTTCGCTTGAGAACTCTAAACCAGGGCGTGATCATCATGTTACTTGTATTGTTATTCAGTCAACAGAGGAGTGGGCCAATGAATACCTTGAACATGATCTTGGCTGGGTGAGCGATCAGTTATTAACAGAATTTGTTAATTTGGTCGGTTTGCCTATACCAGAAAATGCTCATATTGATATTCATCGTTGGCGTTATGCTGGAGTAAACTTAAAAAATGATACTAACAATCCAGTTCAAACAAAAGATCCTTTTTTGTTAGATCCGGATCAACGTTTAGCAGCCTGTGGTGACTGGTGTCTTAATGGTGATGTTGAGTCAGCTTTTCTCAGTGCCTATGAATTAGCTAGAGACTTTCATAGGTATTTGAGCTAGCGCTAAGTAATATAATGACAGGACATCTTACATGAGCATACTCATCATAGGTGGCAACAGTGGTATTGGTCAGCGTTTAATTCAATATTATTGTAAGCAATCCACGATGGTATTGGCGGTTAGCCGCTCTGAAATTAGTTTTTCTCATCCTTCACTTAGCACATTCAAAGCCGATTTAGCAAAGCAGCCTGAAGTAGTGTGTGATTGGCTAAACAGCAAAGTTAACAAAACCAATGCAAAGCCAAGTATTGTCATTAGTTGTATAGGGTTATTACATACTCCAGAGACATTGCCAGAAAAATGCTTGCAAGCTGTTAATCAAGACTTTTTTCAGTTAAATATGCAAGTCAATTGTTTTATGAATATTCTGTTGGCTCAGTGTTTAGCTAAGTTATATGGACGGCGTGATAGTTTTAAAGTCATTATGTTGTCGGCAAAAGTAGGTTCAATTGCAGATAATCAATTAGGTGGCTGGTATAGTTATCGAATAAGTAAAGCGGCATTAAATATGTTAGTGAAAACCTTAAGTATTGAGTGGCATAGAACTCACCCTAATGGTTGTATAGTAGCGGTACATCCTGGTACCACAGATACAGAACTATCCAAGCCTTTTCAGGCTAATTTGGCGGCTAATCAGTTATATTCTCCCCAGTTAACGGCACAACGAATTGCCAACATAGCTGAGCAACTAACAGTAGAAAAAAGTGGTCAGTTGTTATTTTGGGATGGTAGTGTATTGCCTTATTAATAAGGGCCCCCTTACACTTGATCAATGTTTTTATTTAGCCATTTTGCTCGTAGTATAATTTGTTTTTGAATCGCTTTTGGTTTGTTTTCCCAGTTTTTAACTTGCATAGCTAGACGAGGATGCTTAGCTAACCACGCTTTATGTTGATTAACAAAATGCCAATATAAAGTAGTGAAAGGGCAGGCAGTGTCACCTTGGGCTTGTTTGGGGTTGTAAGGACAATGACGGCAGTAATTAGACATTCTGTCAATATAAGCCCCACTGGCAATATAAGGTTTTGAGCCAACAATACCACCATCAGCAAATTGGCTCATCCCAATGGTATTTGGTATTTCCACCCAAGCGACTGCATCAACATACATGGCTAAATACCACTGATGTACAGCGATAGGCTTGCTACCCCAAATTAAGGCAAATAACCCAGTCACCATCAGTCGTTGGATATGATGGCCATAACCCTGATTGAGCACTTGGTTAATAGACTCTTGCAAACAAGTCATGTTGGTTTTGCCTGTCCAATAGAAATCAGGTAGGGGCTTTTCGGTATGAAAAAAATTAAAGTTTAGCCATTTATTGGCATTGGCCCAGTATAGCCCTCGAATGTATTCACGCCAGCCTAGTATTTGGCGAATAAATCCTTCCACAGCATTAATAGGGGCTTTACCTTGGTGGTAAGCAGTTTCTGCTAGTGTTATCACTTCTCTAGGGTTGAGTAATTTTAAGTTTAGGCTGCTGGAGAGAAGGGAGTGGTATAGCCAAGCTTGATTTGTCCACATGGCATCCTGATAGTCGCCAAAAAATGGCAGGCGATTTTCGATAAAATCATTGAGTGCTTGACGTGCCTGCTTACGATTAATGGGCCAATTAAAATGTGTGAGTTGTCCAGGTAAATCTGGTAAATATTGGTTAATATCACTGATAACACTTTTAACAATACTATCTTGATGAAACGTAATGGGGGAATCTGTTGGTGGAGGCCCTTGTTTACTGAAAGATTTTCTGTTGTCTTTGTCAAAGTTCCATTTGCCTTCTAGCGGCTGTTGTTTGCTATCAACTAAAATATTTCTGGTTTTGCGTAAATAACGATACCAGTACTCCATCCTGCTTTGTTTTTTGCTTGCTAACCAATGGGTGAATTCTTCCGGGGTGCTAAAAAAGTGTTGATCGTCCAGCCATTGCAGCTTGAGGCTTTGGGTTTGGCAAAAATCACCAATTTGTTGCTTAATACGACAATCACCAGGCAAAACACAGTATACCGCCTGGGGTTGAAATTCTGTTAATGTTTTTTGTAATGCTTCTGCAAAACTCTTGAGTTGTAGGCTGATATTCAGATAGCAAACAGTGACATCCTGCTTTTCTAGCTGTTTTGCAAAGTGTCGCATTGCAGCCAGAAATAATACGGTCCTGATTTTGCTGGAAATAGGCTGGGTGGATTCTTCATACACCTCTGCCATCCAGGCAATATCCTGGTCTGGATCAAAATGCTGCCAAATCAAGCTATCGTTGTTTAGCTGATCACCAAGAATGATACAAAGGTTACGAATTTTACGCATCTATTGTTGGCTCTTAACCAAGGTTGCTAGAAAATTAGTATTCAGTTCTGTGCTATGTAAAATTCCCAATGAGTCGAGTTGATTTGCGTGAATAGTACTTGCATCACCTATGACTCCTAAGGGTTTGTCAATGGTATTTAACAGCTGTGGTATTTCTCGTTGAAAAAGGGTGCTCATTGCGTGATGACTGACAAGTATTACACTATCGAAATGAGCGTTGGTTGTTATGTAACTGATTTCATTGATTGGTAAATGAGGGCCAAACAGTTGTATTTGATAATTATAACTCACCGCTATCAGTGCTGGAAAAAACAAATAAATATCGGTTGATTCCGTAGGAGGGGCTATCAATAAAAGTTTATCACCCGTTGCCTGTTTATTGGCATGATACAGCTTAATATTGAGTTTATTATGTAAATATTGATAGAAAAAAATCCATTCTGCCTGGCTACCATATTCATTTTGCCTGGTATTTTCTAGAGTTTTTAATACAGGTAAAAGTAATGAATCGCCGACAGTATTAACAGGGTAAATAGCTAATGCTTGATTACATAGGTCATCAAGCTTTGACTCGTTGAAATGCTGGACAGCCGTTGAAATTTGCTCTTGATAAGATAACCACTGTTCACTGTTGGTTGATTTTGTTGATGGGGTTTCAATAGTGTTTGGTTGGTTACTTTGTCTTGCTAGTAACCCTTTAACTTTACTGACAGCCACACCACGATTTATCCATTCAACAATTTGGTTGATTAGCTGAATGTGGTCACTTGAATAAAGGCGGTGGCCTTTAGCTGTTCGATGTGGCTTAATTAACCCATAACGACGCTCCCAGGCTCGTAGCGTAACAGCATTAACCCCAGTTAGTTTAGAGACTTCCCTAATGGGTATTAATTGTGAGCTGTCGGTATTTTCAATTGTCATGATTACGATAGATTGCCATTAACTAAGTCAAACTAAATAATAAAACGATATTGTAATTATAAAAAGATTATTTGCTATCACCACAGGCGTCTTGGACTTGCTCTATGGTGACAATCATAAATGGGTAAATATCTGTACAGCAATCATAGGTACCTTGTTTATAGTTGATTCCTTAGTCCAAGCGTTGGAGGGTGAGGGTTCAGATAAGTTTGTAACTTAATATAGTCATTTCCATATTGTTCGACATAATGGTTGATGAGTGTGACAGGCACTATCAAAGGTAGTATGCCAGAGCGATAAGACTCGATTGAGTCAAGAATTTGCTGTTTACTTTTTGCTGATGTGTTTTTTTTCAAAAAGCCTAAAATATGCTGCAAAACGTTGCTATGGCTTTTACGGGTGGCCTTGATTGAAAGGATTTTCATAAAAGCTGTAATATAGGTGTCGGCTAGTTGTTTTATTGGCTTGTGAGCTATTTGGGCAACGATACGGCCCAGCGAACGGTAACCTGTTTGTTGATGGGCCATCAACAAATATTTATAGCGGCTATGAAATTGAATAATAGCTTGCCTCGACGGATGTTGAACGACAGTTGTTTGCCATTCATGATAAGCGAAAACACGGTTGATAAAGTTTTCTCTAATAACTGGGTCGTGCAATCGGCCTTCTTCTTCAACAGGTAACAGGGGATAGGCTTTCATTAATGCTTTAGCAAATAATCCAACACCGCCACCTGGTTGAGCATAACCATTACTTGCATAAACTTTAACCCGTTCCATACCGCAGCTAGGGGATTTTTGCATTAAGATGTAGCCACTTAAGTGAGCTAACTGTTGCACTTTGTGTTGGGAAAACTCTACCAATGCTGCAGTGACATCCTCTTCTGGGTGGTGAGTTTTAACGGCGCGTGGGTTTGTAATGTCGCCAACCAGTCTAATTGGCTCTCGTGGGATTCCCAAACCGATTCCTACTTCTGGGCAAACGGGTTCAAATTGGAAGTGCTCTGCTAGCTTTTGGGTACAATATTTTGAGTGCTTGTGACCTCCATTAAATCTGACTTTCTGGCCGAGTAAACAAGCGCTGATACCAATGTGAGGCTTTTCTTGGTGTGAACTCATTACACATACTCCCTGGCGGTTAAGAGTTTGTATTGTACAATTTAGTATTTTTGTATAAGTTTGTAAAGATGAGCTTGCACTACAAATCCTTTAACTTGAATTTAGTTATAAAAAACAGTAGGTTATGGCTTAGATGATCTTTGACTAATTGTACAAGTTTGTTATAGCACATTATCGGTTAGCGGTTGTTCCTCTGTTGTATATAAACTAAGTTATGGGCAGCTTAAGAACTATTACGGAGTATCGCGTGATTGATGCAAACCTATTACAGCTTTTGGTGGATAACGCTAACGATGGCATTGTAGTTGCTGAGCAGGAAGGGGATGAGCACATACTTATTTATGTCAATAAGGCCTTTGAGCGATTAACAGGTTATAGTGCTGAAGAAATCTTATATCAGGACTGTCGCTTTTTACAGGGAGATGATCGTGATCAACCGGGCATCAATAATATACGGTTGGCATTGAAAAATAATCAGCCAGCCTGCGAGCTCATCAGAAACTATCGTAAAGATGGTTCAATGTTTTGGAATGAACTGCGTTTAACCCCTGTGTTTAGTAATGAGGATCAACTTATGTACTACATAGGTATTCAAAAGGATGTTACTAAACAGCAGGAGATGGAAAAGCGCTTAAAAGTATTAGAGCAAGCTGAAAAATAAATGTCAGCCTTCATACTATGAAAGAAATGGTTCACTGATAGGTGTAACTAATATCAACAACATAATTTTCATCTGGGTTTTTTAATAGATTGGAAATCCCTTGGTATCGAAGTAACCGTTTGGTTTGCTTGTTGTATGTCACTTCAATCGGGTCTGCTATCCACCTCAATAACATATTATCTAATGCTAAACGAAAGGAAACGGTGGTTTCGGTTTGCTGGATTTTTTTGGCTAAAAAACCATAGGATTTGCCATTAAATAGGGCAATAAAACGAAACTTTATGGCCTTACCTTGAGTAAGAGGCTGCCAATTTAGTTTAATCATCGAATCAAACCCTGCATCAACAATAGTATTCTTATCCAGTAATGTTTGAGTGCTGGTAATAATTTTGTTCTCCACTTTTTCAGTGATAATAATGGTATTGTCTATGACTTGAGAGCGTTGCTGGTAATTCAGTCGATAGTCAATAAATTCGATGCTGGGTGTTTTAGGGAGTTTATAGTTGACGGTCTTTTTTGCTAGTAGCTGATCGTTAGGGCCGTAGTATTTGACAGTATCAGTGATAGGTAGTTGAGTGAGCTGATTGATGTTAAGCTGGTGATGTTCTTGGTATAAAGGTTGTTTAGTTTGATGGTCGACAGCTGTTCCTATGACAGTGATTAGGGTTGAGTTGGCAAGCGTGTTAATACTGTATAGTAGGGTTAAGCTAAACAGCCAGTCATTGATAATAGCGATCATATACTAACCTTAATACCCATCGCGAATTTATACTTTTTGCCTTGGCTGTATACTAGTGGCTGAGATGGCTTTTTGTTGGTAAAAGTCAACAAACAATAATAATAAAGGAAATAAAACCAGCCAGCTAACAAAGATAACCCATAGGCCATTGGGACCAGCCCATTCAAGGTTAACCTTTAACCAATTGTAATAACTTTGCTGTTGACACATGTTTATGACTTATTCTTCTCACAGGCTTAACGCCTGG
>NZ_JAPMOU010000084.1 GCF_028858535.1 Spartinivicinus poritis | reverse complement strand
AAATCCTCTCATAACAGTGGATTATACACATGATGCTGTATTATTGAACCTAGAAATGATTCGCGACTGGTATAGTATACAGTAAGATCAACCATGAGTAAGAATAGTAAAAGAAGACGAGACAAGAAGAAAGCACAAAAACAAAGAATTAAAAGTAAAGCAAAAAGTCAAAAAAAATATAATGATACAAATAAAAAAACTTGTAGTATAGAACCCCATATACTACAAAAAATCATGGAGCATCAAAGACAGAAAGCCGAATACGCACGCAGATATGGTGAGTTAAAAGAACCCATTATTGCAAACTTTAAAGACTACAAAATAGTAGTTGTTGGAAATAAGGTTCACCATGATAAAGAATGGAGAACGTTTCCTGATTTTCTATTTGATTACTTAATAAAAAAACTTACTCCTGAGTGGGGCAATTCAGAACTCCAAAAGCCTGAGAAAGATAAACATCAAATAATAAGCTTATATCAAAAGCTATGTTTATGGCAAGAAAAACAGCCTAAAGACAGTGATGGAATATATAAAGCATATTCGACAGGAACTGTAGCTTCGTACTATCAATTAGCATATGATATTTACGCACTTGAACACCATATGAAACTACAAAAGGAAGTAATAGCTAGACTAAAATTAAAAAATAACTACCAAGGTGCAAGATATGAATTAACCGTAGCTGCAACCTTTATTCGAGCGGGGTTTACGATTGAGTATGAAGATGAAACAGATAATTCAATAAAACACCCTGAGTTTATCGCAACCCATAAAAAAACAGGAATAGTTGTATCAGTAGAAGCAAAAAGCCGCCACAGACCTGGCATACAAGGGCATCTTGGCGAACCAAAAGTAGTTGTTAAAGCAAATATAAAACGCATATTACATAATGCTTTAAGTAAGCCTACCAACTATCCATATTTAATTTTTATTGATCTTAATATGCAACCAATAAGAGGCAATATTTTTAAGTCTGATGTTTTTACAGAAATCCTAAAAACTTTGGAAAAAAAAGAGGATTCTCCTGAGTACCAAGATGGCTTTCCTGCTACTGCATGTATATTTACAAACTATCCACATCATTATGCAGATGATGAGGAGCTTGATCCAGAAAAGTCATGGTTAACTATTACAACCAAAAATCCAAAATTTCCATTCCCAAACATAGATATTATTCATTCTATTAACACGGCTTTAAAGCAGTATGGGTATATACCAAATGAATTTCCTCAAGATACATAAATCACCTTGATACTCTTGTAGTGTAATAAGTCAATATCAACTCTTGCTACTCTATCACTTTTATCTACTATACTACTTAAGCAACAACCAACTGCCGCATGTAGAATGAAACATCTATTACCCCTAGCCCTGCTAACCATCGTTCAACCAACCTTAGCAGAACTACACACCCCGCACTGCTATAAAGCCTGTCCTGAAAGTGAAATTATTGTATTCAGAAAAATATGAAGCCCTTCTTTATTAAAAAAGGGCTACTATATTTTTTTAAATATTAGTTGAACTTAGCTTTTAACTCCACTCCACTGAAAGGTTTTTTAGCACTAGCTACAACATGATAATATGATCCCTTTATTGGATTTTGTATTATGATTTCTTCATTATTTACTGGGTTTGCTGACTTAAAATCAAACTTTGTTTGATTTGGCCAACCATTGTTACTGTGGCTTACATAAAGATCAGCATTACCTATGCCTTCTTTCAGTTTTATAGTTAGTTTTTCAGCATCATGAGGAACATATATATAGTAGGGTAACATATCATTTGAAGTTAGGTTTTTTTTCGAATTACAAGATTGTAACTCGTCATTTCTAGAGGATTGCTGCTTACATTTTGATTTTTTTGATGAATTGATAATAACAACAGCTCTCTCTGGCTTACTTTTATTTCCTTTACTATCTGTAGCCGTGATTTCAAAAATTAATTTTATATTGCTACCAATTGTTTTATCTGATTTTACTTTAAAAAATTTACGATCATCACTACTTATTGGATCATACTCTATTGATAAGCCTGAGCTTTCAATCAGTTCCCATTTATATGAAATTAGTCCATTATTAGTATTTCTTTGCTTTAGTTTGGCATGAACGACAAGTAGATCATTTGAACTGTAGTAAGCCGTTTCAAAAGGCTCTAAAATTGGAGATTTTGGAACAGGCTTTATTACTAATTTTATTTTTACAGGAGTACTTCTTGCGTTAAATGAGTCTATTGCTATAACTTCATAATATTTTTCAATGCTTCTAATTTCACCTTCTACCTCTCTATAGGGGATATATGTATTAAAAGTACTTTTTTTAGTTCCTAACTTACTATCATCACTTTCAAAAACTAAAGACCTAAAACCATCTTCTTTTATCTCATACCACTTATAGGATAAATGATCATTGTCAGCATCAAATCCTTTTACAGATAATTCAACATCTGATAAGGTTGAATCTGCAGTAACTGTTACTTCGTTTTTTACTGCCTCAAGCTTTGGCTTACTATTATAATTTCTACAATTAATAGAAGAGTTTTCATTAGCTCCAATCAAAAGTGGAAAGTATTGCTTTTTATTAAATTGAATACCATCAACTGTTCCTTTGTAATTAAACTCAACAATAACTTTTTCCCCGCACTCTACAGACTCTGAAATTTTCAACTTTATCGGCAAACTGTGATCTTTTAATTCTTTAGGAGAAATACTTCCATACATAGCTTGGTTGTTAATAAAAGTCGCGTTATTTGATACTTGTGCATAACCATATATATTTTCAGCAACTTTATTATCGGTTGTATTTCTTAATGATATGTACAATTCTATTTCATCACCAGGTAAAATTACATTAATGTTTTCGATTGGATATTTGATAATTAGTGTGCTTTTAATATCTGGCTGAATTTCTAGAATATTATGCCGGATAAAATTTTCTTGAAATACTTTTGCATGAGGTCCTTCTGGGTAAAGTAAATTTGCTGTCTTTACAATAGACTGAGCAGCTTGACGAAGAGATGTATAGTAACCTAACCCCATATGCCCTTCAATCACAACTTTATCGACTTCTTCAACAGGTATTCCTTTTTCTACCAATGACTTCAAACTATTTACTAAAGGTGTAGCCCAAAGCTCTTCAGAATAAAAATCACCATTGATTCTTTGATGTGCATTATATCTTTTAGATCTATCATACTGTATATGTAATTTACGAAAGTCTCTATTTATCTTCATCCATTTAAAAGGGGAAAGTAACTTATATACATTTTTATTAGCCTTTAGATAATATGAAGCAGCCCAAAAATCAGAAAACCCTTCGTGTATGGCTCCCCAATCACTTGGCATAGATGTTGGTGCTAATCTCTTTACATGACTTACTGCATCTGATAGAATCGCGTGTCCATATTCATGTATAATAACTTGTGGAGATTCAGCAAAATTAATACCTGTCTTTGGTTGTATTCCAAAACGAATTGCATTATCCGCGGCTGAATATCCAGCATTATTCCCTACTTCAGCATGAGTATCAACTTTTATTGGTCTGTTTTGTATTCCTTTATTACCAATATAGCCCAGCGATTGTAAATAACGTTGAGACTGATCAATATGGTAGAATGCATTAGCTTCAACAAATGCTTTACTATCCCTTTCATACAGCCAATCTCCAGTTAACGATGAGGTTGGCTTTAGGCCTTTTAGTGGAGATAATTTAGTTATTTCAACCCATTTATTTTTTAAATAATATAAGTTATTTATTTTAGTTATAGAAGGTAGTGTTACTACAGAATATGCATTCTTCACCTCAGGAGAATTATGATTTATATTACTATTCTTTAATTTTGTTGGTGGGTCAAACTTAAATATTTTTGCCCTGCCATTAGTTAATTCTGCTTTCTCATTGGTGACAGTTGTCTCAGTAGGAATTAAAACTCCAGCTTTATAGGGATTTTCCAAATCTGTAGTGTCTAGATATCTTCCATTACTAGGTACTTTTATAGTCTTAAGTATTACTCCATCTCTTTGTCTAATATAAGTACTCCAGCTTTCTCCACTTTTGTTATTTAATACTAATAACTTATACACTAAAATCAAATTGTTTTTGTGTAAAAAAATAGTTAATTCAGGTTTTGTTATTTTTAATTGTTTTTGCTTTATATCGAAATGTTTAACTGCTTTATTGATTACCTCCTCAGAGGAAATTCCAGAAGCACTTTCTGGTTGATAATTGTATTTATTTATGTTAATAAGTTTTTTATACCCTTTTATTGCATTTCTTGTTTGGTTATCAACTGATATGATTACATAGCTTCCCTCAATTGGAATATCATTGATCACTTGTGCATAAGTATAATGTGTAGCAAGCAAGCTCGACTTGTTGTTAATTAACTTGATACTGGTCCCAAGTAACTGGTGAGCCAGCTTGTTTTTCAACCAAGTTGTTACACCTTCAGGTGTGTTATGGATAAACTCATTATCACTTATTTCAATATTATTTTCATTCTTAATATCTAAATTTACTGTTTGGCTAACTGTATATTGACTAGCTAATAACAAAGAGAATACTGTTATCGTAGATAATGACTTTTTAAAGTTGCACTCTTTTAGTAAAAACCACCTTTTCATTAAAAGTACCTTATAAATATAAAAGCTAATAAATGAGTTTTTCTGAGATAGCAAGAAATATGATATTTGAACTATATATGGTTGTTTAAACCCTACCTTCTGCCTACCAATCAATCCTCTACCAGAGAGGATATTATATATACATTTTACTGTTTGATTGTCATAATAATGTAAAATTATTAAAGCTAACCCATAAAATCCAGAAAGTACTCAGACGCAATAACTCAAAATTTCTCGTTAAATTCTTAGCACAATCTATTATTTAAATTAGGAGAAAACTTTGATTAATAGGTGATAATAATAGCTAACCAAAACACTTATTTTGGATGTTAACATTTGTTTAGAATAACAACATTAAATGCTTTGCAAATAAGAGAATAAGCGGTTACTTCCAATTCAAAGTAACCGGTATGCGAGGGAAGACATACATGTCTCTCTAAAAAATAAGAATTTATAATTATTGTTGGTACGCTAAAGAACTAACTACTTTATTTTATCAAGTGTCAACTCTAAAGTTTGCTTGCATTGAGAGGCAACATTTCGCAATTGTAATTTTTCGCTTCTCAGCAACTGATTCTCTTCTGCTAGATAGTACACAATACTGTATAGCTCCATGAGAGGTATATTCTGATATCCCTGTGATCTAATAAAGCTGAGAATTACTTTATTAGTTTCAGTTGAGTTCATAAGCTTCGACAACCAGGGTTCATTTTGCTGCATTGTTGATCCTTTTCCTAACTGTAAAAATGAATTTAAAGTGTGGTTACAACGCAGTGACTTTAAAGCTTAATTATATCTTAGCGTTAGGGGAAATACAGCAGTTTATTTAAGAGTATTTATAACTTTTTTTTCAAGAAAATAATTTCGGAAATTATTAAATTTAACCTGTTTTTACCAAGTTTAACTTGATTTTACATCACCCTATATAATCAATAGTTATAAGCTTGCATTAACTTCTAAATTAGCTTTATCTGATATTTGATTGGCGAGAGAACTTATGCTTATGACTTGCTTCATTCTGAATAAGATTTGTATTCGCTTGCCTCTGTATTCGGTTGATTCTTTCCGGTGAGAAGTAAAGCAAAATAGAGTAGGGGAGGTGTAGTATTATTCGACTAGATAGGACTGACTTGGTTGGCTATAATTTAACCACGACAAGTGTTACCTATCCTGAAACCCCAGAATGTCTGCAATATGCCCCCTGTAGCCCAGGATTCATAAGGGGGTATAATGGCTATAACGGGTGTAAGATAAACAGGAATTTTTCTAATGAAATCAATAAGTTATACTAGACCATAGGATCGATATGGGGTTGTGGGGGTCGGAGGTTCGAATCCTCTCACTCCGACCATTTTTCTTCTTAAAATTCAATCACTTACATCCTATCTACAATTAAGAATCATTCTTCTTTAAGCAAAATTAAGCAAACTCTTAAGTGATTTTGGCCTGTTTTTATACATCATAGGCAGTATAGTGATGTTGTATGCTAGTAGATCACCTTTACTTATCTTTACATTCACATGACAATTCTTACTGTGTATTAGTTACATTCATGCAACCAAAAATCATTACTAAAGTACAAAGTTAAATAAGCACACTAAGCTACTTCTATATGATTGGGCATAATTTTTCATCAAGATGACATAATCCTCCATCTTTTAGGTGGTCGTTAAGTATATAGTTCTTTAGTTGATTTCAAACTAGTTAATTTAAATAATTACTTATTTCTAAATCGGTAAGTTTTTTGATGTGTAAAAATTTAGATGGAAATTTTGAAAGGAATAAATTTAATATGGAATTTATTATTGAACGATTAATTGAAGATGTAAATTTTAAAGAAAATGGTATGATAAAAGCTGAGTTGAAATCATTAGAAATACAAGGAAAGTTAAAGGGAGGGGTTACAATAGACTGGGCTCTATTTATGATTCAAGCAGTGATAATAACGGCAAGAAAATCTTTGAATGATGGTCAGTTAGATTTATATGATGTTAAAAATTTGGCCTTACATAATATTCAGTCAATGATAATGTCTTGCCCATATACTAATAAGTACTATTGTTTTATTGATGAATAAAGACAGATATTGATTTATAGTGATTGTGTATAATGAATCAATTTGACTTAAGTTTGGCTCCTTGATTGAGACTTGTCCGTAAGTCTCAAGTAGTGTCTTGTAAGTTAATATCTAGCTCTGCTGATACATTAGTTGTAGTAGCTAAAACTTAGCCCTCTCAGGATTCAAGCTTTTCCATGAACTTTGATCTTAGCTCTTGATTGTATGCCAACTTGATTAGAGGGTTGCTCATCATCTTATTAATTTTATTAATAGCAAAACGCTTATCCGATTTTTTTGCATAAGGAATTAATCTATAGGCTTCATTAACGCGGCCACCAACAAATAAGAACTTAAAACAATCAGAAATTATCAATTCAGCTACAAATTTGACATTATTGTGATTGCTATTTAGTAAAGGAAATACCTTTTCTACTATCTTGCAAACAGTATCTAACATCTCTTTATCGTTCGAATACTCTTTAATGCTATCATTTGTATCGGAAAAAAATGTATCGTTTATAAATGTCAGTCCAATATAGCCAGTTTCAGGGTCATCAGGTAAATTCATCTTAATAGCCATTTCACCTAAATTATCTAAACTAATATGTATACCATTAAATTCCTGACACTTTCTTAACTTGCAAAACTCATCGAAAGATAGGCCTAAGTCCATTGCAAGTTCTCGATCATCTTCTTCTTGGTAGTTGGGGCTTATTTCTTCAATGGAGCTTTCTTCTTCCACCTCGTCTGTGTTTTCTACCCCATTTTCCAAGTTGAATTTATTAAAATTACTATTTTCAAATTGATCAGATAAAATATCTGACCACTCAACTTTATCTTTATGGCACTTTAAAACAACTGAGAAAAACTCAGCTAAAGTGTCAGCTATAACGTAAGAGGGTGAGCTTTCCCCTGCACCTGAAATTATTTGACCTACTTTACCAACTGAAGAAGGGTCCATATCAATAAAATAACCATGCTGTCCTAATGAATCATATCCTATCGGTATCCACATTTTATTCATGTCACTATGCTTTAATCTAATATCTTCAACACCCATTGAATCATCAGACTTATATTCTTCCGCAAGCTCAAGCCCTTCCTTATAAGCTGTTATAATGCCATCTATACAAGTATTTAGATAAGTTTCCCAACCGGGGTCTTGCTCATCGCTTTCCTCTTCTTCATCTTTTTCAAAAAAGCTACCCCCAAGCCAAATACAATGAGTACTTTCCTGAGGGTATGAAAAAGTTAAAAAATCTCTAAGTTCAGAGCCAATTGAATACCCCAATTTAGATTCTAATTCTTGTATTTCTTTTTTTGTGCACCCTTTTTTTCCTGGCGTACTTAAATCAATTTCAACTCCCTGATCAGCAAGCTCATTATAAAACTTCATAAGCTTCATATAGGCTTCAGTTACTTTACTCACGAGCAGCCTCCGTTAGGTCTGGTTTGGATACAACTGATCATTTCAGTATAAACTTTTTTTAGCTCAATATTGAAGATAGAATTAGTCGTGACAGTGGTTGCTCTGGAGGCTTTTAGTTATCTTTATCTGAGCTATTTAGTCTCTTGTAGATCGATGTTCAATTCTGCTGATACATTGGTCCATCGTTCTGAGTGACCTTCCAATAGTAGTTGGTCATATACTCTTCAGTATGCCCCATCAGCCTTCTGATAGTGCTTTTGCCATAGCCTGCTTTTTCATAGAGATAACCACCCAATGATCGTATTTCGTGAAAAGTAGGGCACTCTCTGGCTTTTTGCCCCTTAAATAAATTAGTTTTATCTCGCACTTCTGAGAATGCCCGGTTCAGATAGTCTCGTTTAACAGCAGTCCAGTGATCATTATGGCGGTGGCTACTTGGTTTCCGGTCGACAATGTAGGGGCTGCGAATACCACTTTCACTTGCCCGTTTACTAATGGTACCTAACTCTTAGCCAATGTTGATGGGACAGGTAGTCTGATTCACGATGCTTTTCTGTCTTCTACTGTACAACAAACAGGTGATTATCTTTAATATCCTCGAATTTAATTTTTACAACTAAAAAAAAGCAAAGCGCTATCTATGAAAGTAGTTCAGGTAATTATACGTCATTTGAGTTATCTGGTAATAAGGTGTCTATTGATGGTTTTACTGAAAGCTATATAGAAGCAGGGTTTGGTCTTCCATTCATTCGCCAACTTAGAGCTTTAGAATACTGCTCAGTAAAAGAATTTAGTGGAGATATCAAAATTCCAGATTATTTCAAAGTAGAAAGCATTTGCGGATATACAAGCTATGAAGAGCTGGCTGCAGTTGGTAATACTTTTTGCCTCATCTCCCTCCATACGAGTTTGATCCTGCACTTGAAGCAGAGCCAATAGATTTTTCTGTAGATGGATTAAATCATGAGATTTTTCGAAACTCATACGAACTACCATTTTGAAATGGTAGAGTAGGCTAGGTGTAGAGTCAGATTAACTATAAACTTAGTTGAAAACCCTGTCAGATGACAGGGTTTATTTCGTTTATGAGTTTACTTTTGATTATCTTTAATGAACTTAGAAAGAAGTGTTGATAACTTATAGGAATTATAACATCCAAGTTCAATATCCATAATTTCATAAGATGTGTCATTTCTTTGGATAAAAAGCTTATCGGTGCATCTTTTATTGGTTAGTATTGAGTTAAAGCTAACTGTCACTCTATAGATGATGTTATCGATCTTTTTTATCTCTTCAATGATTACCTTAGAGGTTTCACTGAATGGCATACTCCTAAATAGGAGTGTGTCAACTAAAGCAGGTTTTAAATCTGGATGCTCTTGAGTAAAGTTTTCTTGTTGCTTTCTAGCTTGATCAAAAAGAACTCTTAGGCTTTTACTAAGGTAAGGCTTAATTTCATCTTCGGATTGTATGCCTAAGGTATTAGGTAAGTTGGATTCATAAAAATTATTTATGAACATATCCAGGCTAACACTAGGGTTTGAGCAATGTCCCAAAAGCATGATTAAAATCAAAGAGTATATACTGCTCTTCATACAACACTCTACTTTATAATAGTAAACTCAAGCAAGCATGAACTTGGGTTTTAAAAGTCACTGTTACTTGTAAAGTATTTACCGCGAAATGAAAATAACCAAGCTTGTCGTTCACTGCTCAGACTCCCCTAATGATCAAGGCATCTCAGCCAAAGATATTCACCTATGGCATCTTGAAAGAGGTTAGTCAGGAATTGACTACCATAAAGTTATTAAGCGCGATGGCACGATCTAAAATGGCCGGCCTGAATATTGGGTCGATGAACATGCTAACGGTCGCAGTAGCCATAGTTTAAGTATTTGTTTGGTAGGTTGAGATCAGTTTACTGATGCTCAGCTTGATAGCTTAGATAAAGTGATTATCGGCTGGAATATTAAATATCAGATGCTGAAGTGGTTGGGCATTGTAAATTAGAATCTAAAAAGACCTGTCCTAACTTTGATGTAAAAAGATGGTGGAAAATAGTTTTAGATAGTTAGGATAAACTTAATGGTGTTTAAAAGGCTATATAGAATTAAAGCTTTGTTACAAACTGTTTCATAATTTACATATACTTTCAGTCTCGTATGACTTGATACTGAGTTGTAAACAATGACATAAATCAAGTACGGGTGAACAAGAATGAAAAAATTATTAATTGCTATGAGTATGGTACTAATTGCTCATGTTCCTAATGCAATATCAAATGAATGCTGTGAAATATTAACAGTTGATGACAATTTTTTTCGTCAATTAGAGAAGTCTATTAATAGTCTACAAAGACCTCGTTTCAGCGACAAAAGCCTAAAACAAAATACAGCTCAAGTTGATAAAGCTCTTGAAAAAGTAGCTAAATTAAAAGGTGTTACTCTTGAGTGGAAAAGTCCTAGTGAAACTGATATCGAACTTTTTCCCCAAGGAAAAGATATTGGTGTAATTGCACAGGATGTAGAAAAAGTGTTTCCTGAGCTGGTTCATAATGTCAAGGTTACAGATAAGAATGATGCTGAAGTAACACTTAAAGAAGTAAACTATGCAGGATTAGTTAGTGTTTTAATCGAAGCAATGAAAGAACTGAAAAAAGAAAACGAAGCATTTCGTCTGCAGTTAGGACTTTAAACTCATTACAATCTGATTCCACTCCTAAAAAAGCCAAGGCTAATCAGTCTTGGCTTTTTTATACCCATGAAACTGATATCAATAGATACTATAGCCAGCACCATTGTTTCTGGCCTGGATTGGGGTGGTTATGTGTTGGTTTGTTAGCTGATGCTTGGATACTACGTGATTTTATAGTGATTGGTTTATCCCTGGCTAATCGCCCTGATGTGGTAGCCATGCTACCTACAATTGAAACCAGTGAATTAATAGCACTTGTCTTGAGCCTATTGGGTCTTGATGCTCAGCAAACTGCCGAAAAAATTAAAGGTGTTGCTCGACAATGATAATGGTTAGCCCAATGGTAATTGAAAAAATTATATCAAATGCCCCCTATGTAGCCAGTGCAGCCACCGTGATTGCTGGTCTAACACTCAAAGACTGGGGTGTCATTATCGGTATTATTCTGACCACGATTACTGTTGTTGTGAATTGGGTGTACAAACATCGGCAGGATAAGTGAGAAGCGGTATTGTGTTATCAGAAGATCAATGGCTTATCCGAATCCAGTGATAAGTAGAAGCATGATTAACTAGTTAAATAATATGGTGAATGTGATGTTCAGATTAGATTGCTCTGCTCGATCAAATTGATTTTCAAGTCGATTATTGATGTTATGCTCGCGATATAAATTAGAGTTTGATTTAGAACGGTTGCTGGCACCATTGAACTCAAAGAATATATTACTATCCTTTTCTTTTGCTTCTAATGTCTCACCTGTAAAAATTTCAACCGATTTGGCTTTACTTTTTAGGTCTGAGGATAACGTCAAAGGGCTGATAAAAATAGCCATAAACAAAGTGCATAAAATGCTAGCTTTCATAACTATTTCCTTACTGCTGGGATACTTAAGGAAGGGGTTTTGTAAATGACCGTATTTGCTCATTCGCGAACGCCATAGTAATTATAGTTCGTAAGTAAGTCAACATAATCTAAATTAGTAAAAAGCACATGAAAATCATCCTGTTATTATAGAATTTCTTGTGTTAGTAGATATTTAATATAACTTAATTTCTTTTTAGTCTAATTGTTATAACTTTTTCCACTCTCTAGTCTGCTGGACCTTCCTTAAAACTACAAAGAAGACGTTTAATAATGAATAGCATAATTTCTTTCGAATTTAATCATTCATCTATCTGTGTTATTGATAAAATTGGTGAGCCTTGGCTTGTAGCCAAAGATATTGCTGATGTTTTGCAGTTTTCAGAAGCCAGTGTAATGACTCGTCATATATAGCCAAAGCGAATGGTTTTTAGGGGCGGCCGTCGAGTGATGAAGCCCTATGAGTTTATGTTTTTATAAATGA
>NZ_JAPMOU010000083.1 GCF_028858535.1 Spartinivicinus poritis | reverse complement strand
AAATCCTCTCATAACAGTGGATTATACACATGATGCTGTATTATTGAACCTAGAAATGATTCGCGACTGGTATATATCTGTATATTTTTATAGGAATATTGGTATAGAGTGCTGGCTTTTACAAAAATGTTAAATCTGGCATAAATTATGCTGTCTGCTGAATAAGGTTTCGTTGCGCGAGGAATATCAATATGCAGCAGGCAATTTTCCAGTGCTGGTCTGTAATTGTGCGTTGGATGGAAGTTTACTATCCCTCTGGTTTAAAAACATTAAGGCCAGCAGCTGAAGATAAAGCATTGACAAAATTGACCAGTCATTTTCCTTTATTGCCTACGGTTTTAGTTGATAGTTTTGCTCTGCCAATGATTGTTTATTTCAGTCCAACGATAGGCAGTTATGTAGTGGGCGGTTTGGCATAGGAAGAGTTCCTTTTGCCGTCAATCGAAATACTCAAAGCCAATATTTGTGTATTGATTTAAATCCAGGTATTGAAGGAATAATGGCTCAGGTCATTGAGGTGGACTTTGATCATTTAACGCTATTTCATCTGGAGAAGAACTATACCGATTTTTTAGCAACATATGCTAATGGTCTTCATACTGGACGTTATGAACTATCTAAGCAGGGCAATCAACTGGTGTTAAATAAGCACTTTGTTAGTTTTTTTTATCGACATCTTTCATCTACTCAATTAACTACTGACTCTCTGAAGGCTTGTTTTTATTAAGGACAAGCCTCTCACCTGCATATACTTATTTACGAATAACGATTAGAAGCTGGCTGTCATCCCTCTACCATCTGTTATTTATTAGCTCACGGAAGTTTGTCACTCAACGACCGCCAGCGCTAATATTGTTAAGCCAATAGATGTTACCACTAGTCTTACAGGAAAAGACTCGTTCTAGCTAACTCAATAATATATCCCACTTATTTTTTTGCCTAAAAATAAACTATGATGGGTTCTTTTCAGTTGGTCGTGCCAAGGAAATTATCTGAAATTATTACACCCACTTTATCCTATCAGGCAGCGTCAAATTAGTTTGTTTTTGTATGGATTAAATAAGGAATAAATAGCCAGTTAACGGGAAAATGACACTATTTAAGTGATGTATTAATAATTATAAATTTAGCTGATATAACACGACTTTTTTATGGTTACGTGTTTAAAATTATATGTAGTGTGAGAACCAGTTCAAAGTAAACATGTGTTTGTTTAATGTAAAGTTCACCTCGAAATTCATAAGTAAAGCCACCGAGATACAACCTGACGGTTATTACTGTTTCAGTAAACACAACCTACCAAATCAGATAAATATTAATTTTGGCTGTTTAAGGACAACCGATTAACAGCTGAACCAAACACATCAATCCAGTTTCTTGATGTAATTAGAGAGGATAAAATGCGCTTGCTGAATAAAGCTTTTATTAGCCCACTGGTTCTGGCAATTTCATCTATGAGTAGCCACACAGTTACAGCCACTGAGGCTGTTGATGGACCAATTATTTTAGATGTAATGGCTGTGTATACAAACAATACAGCAAAAGATAATGATATGGCTGCTAAATTGAGCCAGTTTATTACCTATGCGAATAAAAGCTATGAAAATAGTAACATTAATATTAAGTTACGTTTAGTTCATCATAGTGCTTTACCTCAGTCAGAAGGCTTTGCAGATAATTTGACTGGTCCTTTATTGAAAAAATTAAAAAATAATGAGTATGTTGCAGGGTTAAGGGCAAAGCATGGCGCTGACTTTGTTACTTTAGTCGGGCCTTCTAATCAATATTGTGGGCTAGGCTATTTACCTTGGGGTAATGGCAAGACTGGTAAAATAGATGTGGACTCAAAGGGAGTTGCTTATAACTGGGTTTCTCTTGATTGTACAAGCTCCTATGCCCATGAGTTAGGTCATAATATGGGACTAAGCCATTCTCGGGCACAAGGTAGCCGTGGCTCAATTTTCGATTGGGGCGTCGGGCATGGAGTTAATGGTTTATTTGTTACGACCATGGCTTATCAAAGCGCCTATGGTAATGGCAAATGGATTCCCAGACTACAATATTTCTCTAACCCGAATGTTTATGCTTGTAAAGGGCTAGCTTGTGGGGTGAAGAGCAGCGAAGCGAACAGTGCTGATGCCGCACAAGCATTAAATCGTGTCGCAACACAATTAGCTGAGTTCATGCCCGCAACTTACGCGACTAGCCGGGTCAACAACAAAAAGACCGAGACAACGTCAAATAAAACCCAAACAACTAATAGAAAAAACACAACAACGAATAAAACGAAAACAACGACTACAAACACGACTGAAACGAAGGTAACAACCAGAACGATTGTTAATAATAAAGTCTGTAAAAAGCCTGAGGTTGAAGGAAACTTAATTAAAAACCCTGAGTTTTCAAATAATCAGAGTCAATATTGGGGGGCAAGTTATGCAAGTCAGCTCAATATTGAGACTATCACCAAGTCCTGTGGTAAGGATCAGGTGTTAAAAGTGACTAATCACCAGTATGGTGCTGGCGCTTATACAAAAGTAACTGGTTTAGAAGTCGATAAACGCTATGATTTTTCTGTCAAGGTTAAGTTGGCATCAAGCGACAATACCCGTTCTGATATCAAAGTATTACTTTATATTCCAGGTCAAAAATATGTAGAACTAGACTCTCAGTCTGTTACTGATCGTGAATTTAGTCAAATAAAGGCTCAATTTACGATTAAGTCAGGTCAGGCTCAGCAGAGTAATGAAGCTTATTTGTTTGTTTATATTCCACGTAGTGGCATTCCATTTATATTAGATGAGGCGGTTGTAAAACAAACAACACATCAACCAACCGTTGTAAAAAGAAAAACGCCTCAAGTTTTATTGAGTAACTTCGAAAGTGGTTTGCAAAGCTGGCATGAAGGCTTCAGAAGTAAAGTGTCTTTATCGAATTCAGCTAGTGAAGGTCGTTATGGCTTAGCTATAACCCAACGTCCATACTGGTATTCAGGTGCTGCGTATGATGTGCGAGGGCTTTTAAGTCATGGTCAAACCTATAAGGTTTCGGCTAATTTTAAAGTGACAGATGCCACTGTTGGTCATCAATACGCGGACATGCGATTGTACTATATTGATGATAGTGGTCATCACTGGGTCGTAATTAAGCGCCAACCAGTGCCTGCGGGTCAATGGAACACAATTAATGGCACAATAAAAGTCACACCAAAAGGAAAAGTGCGCTATCAAAAGCTCTTTGTTTTTGGACCTAAGGCGGGTGTCAATTTCGCTATCGATAATGTTCAGATTGAGCAATAAATAAATGGTTAACCCGATTTTTCACCAGACCACAGCAAATTTTCAGGTAGTTTGGTGATATTCGGGCAAGGGCTGCCCTGCAGCCCTGTCAATTTCGCTCAGTAAGAGGTTTAAAACATGCTAAAGCCAATGGTGTTAGGAATAGGTGCACTATCTATAGGCATTAGTTCCGTTTTTATGATGAAACAGGATATTGACGTTTCGCCTAAGACAAATCCGGTGATACAGGAAGCTTCGCAAGCAGTCCCTTCTTTACAACAGATAATGACTCATGATGTAGACATTGCTAAAGCGGTTGAAAAAAATGCCTTAGCTGAATTCAAAGCCGTAGATCCAAGTGAGTTAAAGTTGCCTGTAGACGAATGGGTAAATGACTTTTCTGGCCAAGCTGAGCCTCAAGTAGCTTGGGTAGTTGACGCTAAGAATCCAATTATTGAGGAAGGGGGCATCCATGTTGCCCATGTACAGATGAACCCTGGTGTTCTAGAGCAATTAAGCCTTGGTCAGAAGCTAGTATTAAATTTACCTCATCTTAATGAATCCGTTCAGGCGGAAATTACTTCAACCCATAATACGCAAGATGGTGTTGAAGTATGGCAAGGTCAAATTGAAAATGGCCAAGTTTATGAGAATGTATCAATCAGTCGTGGTAATCGACAAACCTATATTACAGTAGCAACTGGCAGTGGAGTGTATTCGGTAAAAGTGGATAACCAAACAGGGCTGGCTACTATTATTGATGATGGTGAAATCACTAGTCGAAAGTCTCAAGGTAATACTGATACGATAAAGCCTAAGCCGCTTCAAATAGTCCCCCCTCAGTTAACGATTTAAGCCAAATGCTGAGCCCTCTTGGTTGAGGGCCTTTCCTTTTTATATCTACACTTATCTAATAATCTCTTGATAGCAAATACCCATGCCACTTAGGTAAAGACAGGTGTTGTGCTGTAAATCGATATTGTCTATTTGGTTGTTATTACTTGTTTTGTATGTGATCGCGAGTAGTAGTGTCTCAGCAAAAGCGGTATTTCTTATCCGGCCTCATAGTGCTGAGCAGCCTTTGGAGGATAGTTTCCGATATCAGCTACTTGACTTGGTGTTGTCTGTGACTAGAAAAGAGTTTGGTGATTATTCTATTAAAGGATACCAGGGAAAAATATCCCAAGACCGTGTTATGGATTTAATCAGCCGCGGGATAAAGTTTAGAATTATTGCGACAATGACGTCAGAAAAGCGAGAGAATATCTTACAGCCTATTCGAATTCCCTTGTTAAAAGGTTTGATCGGCCATCGTATCTTTATTATTAAAGCGGGAGAGCAGGCTGTCTACTCCGGCATTCAATCGTTAGCTGAATTAAAAAAACTAAGAGCGATTCAAGGGCACGATTGGCCAGACACTGAAATTTTAATTGCTAATGGTTTTACGGTAGTGACTAGCCCTAACTATTTAGGCATATTTGATATGCTTCAGTTAAATCGTGCTGACTATTTCCCAAGAGGCGTAGGGGAACCTTGGGCAGAGATAGTTCAGCATGCAGATAAACATTTGCAGGTTGAAGAAAAAATTATGCTGCAATATGATGCGCCTTATTACTTCTTTGTAAGAAAAAGCGATACGTCATTATATAATAGAATTAAAATAGGGTTGCAGATCATTATGGCTTCTGGCCAGTTTGACCAGTTATTTTATAACTACCCTGATCATCAGTCGATGATACATAAGGCTAATATGGCTCAGCGGCGTTTATTTAGAATCGAAAATCCGTTTCTTAAAATTAATCCTTTTAAAGAAGGCAAGTATCGTTATCAACCAGGCGAGGAAAAACGCTTTATGCATTCTACTAATTAATAATGTATTCAATATGATCTAAGAGTATTAAATTTAGGGTGTTTTCACTTTAAAGCCAGATTGGTTTGGTAATTAAAATAATAATAAAAGAAAGTAGAGTAATGATAAGCTAAAATTGAAGTTAACTAGCTTTATAGTAATAAGGTAGAGCGAATAAAGTAAGCAGGTTTAGCTATATCAGTTATGATTAACGTGTACTAGTATAACGGCAGTCTGATTAAGACTGAGGGAAATGTGTAGTATCCCAAGATGAAAAACCCTCTGGCGCCTATCTTAACTCACCGTAAAGACCATCCCTTAACTTATCGTTTGTTGGGCTATATTATCCTCTGTAGCTCAGTTTTTGCCTTGATATCAACTGCATTGCAACTGTATTTTGACTATACCAAAGATATCAGCGTTATTGATGAGCAGTTTTCACAAATTCAACATAGCCATTTACCCAGCTTGTCGGTCGGCCTATGGCATGTAAATATGCCTCAGGTGCATAGCCAGCTTGATGGTATTTTACAATTTGCCGATATTGTTCATGTTGAGTTGGATAATGAGTTAGGCACGGTAATTAAGCTGGGTGAGCCGACGGATCCAGTGTATCAAATCGAACGAAGCTTTAAAGTCGTTTATGATGATGTCCATTTAGGAAAGGTAGAAGTAGGTAAGCTGGTCGTACAAGGCACGTTGGAAAATGTTTATAACCGATTATTTGATAAAGCGTTGGTGATTTTATTTACCCAACTCGGTAAGACCTTTATCGTTTCTATTTTTATTGTTCTCATTATTTTGTCAATGGTTGCGATTCCCCTCAGTCAAATGGCTCGGTATGCAAGAAAATTAGGTCTGACCAATTTAGCAAAAGAACTGAAGTTAGTTGGCAAGCAGCCCTCAAATCCCCCCGATGAAATAGATGAAGTGGTAAATGCTATTAATGATATGCGCATGTCATTACAAAGTGACATGATCAAGCGGGAACGAGCAGAGCAAGAGCTAAACCATTACCGAGAGCACTTGGAAGATTTGATTGAGAGTCGTACCGCCTTACTTCAACGGCGGGAGCAAGCTGAAAAGCTGGTTGCTCGACTATCAACTAAGTTTATCAGTTTACAAATAGATGCGATTGAGCAAACTGTTGATCATGCCCTTAGTATCATTGGTCAGTTTTTTGAGTCTGACTATAGCTATATTTATTTGATTAGCGATGATGGCCAATATCTTTATAAAGCATTCGAATGGCGCAATAGTGAAGTTCAACATACAAAGTCACTACCCAAGGTGATATTTATTGATGATTATCCATGGCTTCAAACCAGACTAGGCCATAATACTCAGATCCCCGATGTGAGTTTACTAACAGGCGAAGCAAATTTAGAGAAAGATTTATTTGAAAGTGCGGATGTAGGTTCCTTTGCGATGGTGCCGTTGCGTATTCAAGAGCATTTACGTGGCATATTCGGTCAGGCAGTAGCAAATACAGCAAAAACCTGGACCATTGATGATTTTGTCTTAATGCGCCTGTTTGGTGATATGGTCGTGAGTGCATTAATCAGAAAAGATATGGAAATCAAACTGCGAGATGCAAATGAAAAGTTAACCCGACTGGCTATTCAGGATGGTTTAACTGGGTTGAGTAATCGTCGTCACTTCGATCAGACCTTAAAGATGGAATATATCCGTTTTTCTCGTACACGAAGCCCCTTATCACTGATTATTTGTGATGTAGATTATTTTAAAAAATACAATGATTTTTATGGACATGATGCTGGTGACCGCTGTTTAAAACAAGTTGCCCATATTTTAGAGGATATTTTTAAGCGAGAAACCGATTTAGCGGCACGTTATGGTGGAGAAGAGTTTGCCGTGATTTTACCCTCAACAGGACCAGAAAATGCGTTGGAGCTAGCTAACCAATTAAGGGAAAGGGTATGTGACTTACAAATACCCCACGCAGCCTCACCCATTAGTTCTTGGGTGACCGTCAGTGTGGGTGTATTGACCGTTGATGAATCCATTATTACGGATTTAGACCAATTAATACCAACCGTTGATAAAGCACTCTATCGTGCTAAAGATAATGGTCGTAATCGTGTCGAAGTAGCAGTTGCAACCGCTGCTTAAACTCACGCTAACATGGACAACTATAGCACTTTTTCTCTTTAATCAACCTTAAAATGAGCATGATCTTCTATCAACAATGACTGAGAATATTGATGAACTTTTAGAGGATACGGAAGCACATGAACAGCGAGTGTTTCCTCGTCGAGAAGTGAAATGGAAAGCGGCTATTAAAGATAAACAGACTGGACAGATAGTGCCTGCAATAACCGTTAATGTTTCAGAGCAGGGTGCACTCTTGGAAACGGATATCTGTTTTAAAAAGATGCAGCTATTGCCAGTGATGATTCAAGTGATTTACGGCAATAGTAAGTTAGTGATTTATACAACGGCTGAAGTTCGCCATGTAGTAATAAGAAAAACAGATTTTCATTTGGGGATTGAGTTTAAAGAAATAGATTCAAAATCTCAAAAATTCTTAGCAAAGTTTGCTGAGCGTGCTATATAGCGATGCATAGATAACATGATCTACTGTGGGTGATCATTAAATGGGCTATGCCGCCGAGAGTTTGACTGACAATATAAGGCAGTAGCTGTAGGGTAGGAATATGCTTGGCCAGTCAACAGGTCAATATGACAGCGGGGTTAAAAGGGGGCCCCATAATCATCACCATCAGTATAAATGACTGCACACACATCAGACCAAAGGTGGCGGTAATGCCTGCATGGGTAAATGGCGCCTTGGCTGACATCATTGATGATTCCCTATACCAGCAAAAACTAGCATAAAGCTGCTTAATAATTCGGCTAGCCAAAGCTGCCAAGATGCATATATCATCCATTTCACCCAGCTGAGTCAGCGTTTTAGTAGGGTGTTATAAAATTAAGGGTGATAAATTGGCATGGGTGGCGAGTATAGCCTCCCTAAAAGCCCTAGGTTTTGGGTATATTATATATAAGGCGAAAGTAGCAAATTATAAAGCGAATTGAGCATATCATGGTCATTCGTTACTATATGGGCATCGTTAACTAATTGTAGTATATGGTCTCTGCGCAACCTGATGGGGGCTAGAATAAGACGACTTGAGTAACTGTTATGTTGCTCATTTTATAAAAAAATCAAAAAATTAAACTGATATAGGAAGGAATCAATTTTCATGACAACCTCTCAATCACCAGGGGCTCGCTTTAGACAGCTGGTTAAAGATCAGTTGCCTGTACAGGTGGTCGGTACGATAAACGCATACTGTGCTATGTTAGCGGAACAAGCGGGTCATCAAGCTATTTATTTATCTGGCGCTGGGGTTGCTAATGCCTCTTTTGGATTGCCTGATCTAGGAATGACCAGCTTGAATGATGTGCTGGAAGATGTTCGTCGGATAACCGCCGCTAGCTCATTACCCTTATTAGTTGACTGTGATACTGGATTTGGTGGTGCATTTAATATTGCTCGTACCATAAAAGAAATGGAGCGGGCTGGCGCAGCGGCCATTCATATTGAGGATCAGGTGGCACAAAAGCGTTGTGGCCACCGGCCAGGAAAAGCAATTGTTAGCGCTGATGAAATGGTAGATAGAGTGAAAGCGGCTGTTGATGCACGTCAGGATGCAAATTTTGTTATTATGGCGCGTACTGACGCCCATGCGGTTGAGGGAATGGAAGCAGCTATTGAGCGCTCGTTACTGTGTATAGAAGCAGGCGCAGATATGATATTCCCAGAGGCTATGCACTCGTTAGACGAGTACCAGAAATTTGTAGCTGCTGTCAAAGTACCTGTGTTGGCAAATATCACTGAGTTTGGTAAAACCCCTTTATTTACTACCAAAGCGTTGGCTGCGGTTGGTGTACAACTGGTGTTGTATCCACTAAGTGCGTTTCGTGCAATGAGTAAAGCAGCTCTTGATGTGTACCAAACGTTGCTGAGTGAAGGAAGTCAGAAAACGCGCTTAGAAGATATGCAAACCAGAGAACAGCTCTATCGAACCTTAGACTACCATGCTTATGAAGATAAGCTGGACCAGTTGTTTGCAAAACGGCAGACAGATAACTCCTAATTAAATAAATACCCCGGCAAGGACATCATTCGCGATAGGTATAGCGAATTTGTTAATAAATACTAACAAGACAGTGCCTAACAAACATTTTATAAAACAATAATTAAACCAATAAAATAAGATACAAAGGAAATAATGTAATCATGACAGAAAAAAAACTATCAGGAGCAGGCTTAAGAGGCCAATCGGCAGGTGAAACAGCATTATGTACAGTAGGTAAAACGGGAACAGGGCTAACTTACTGTGGTTATGATATTGCTGATTTGGCGGAGCATGCGCAGTTTGAAGAGGTTGCTTATTTATTGTGTCATGGTGAATTACCCAATCAACACCAATTAACCCGCTATAAGCAGACAATTAAAAAGCAGCGTATCCTACCTGATAAGTTGCGTCAGGTGTTGGAGATCATACCGGCTTCTGCTCATCCGATGGATGTGATGCGAACAGGGTGTTCAGTATTAGGTAATTTGGAGCCAGAGATAGATTTTGCCCAACAGCAGGACTGCTTTGATCGGCTGTTGGCTTTATTACCTGCCATTATTTGTTATTGGTATCGGTTTAGTCATGACGGGGTGCGAATTGAAACGGAAACTGATAGTGATGCGTTAGGTGCCCATTTTCTACAGTTATTGCATGGGAAAAAGCCAAGTGCCTTACATGCTCAAGTCATGAATGTTTCTCTGATTTTATATGCAGAGCATGAGTTTAATGCATCCACGTTTACGGCGCGTGTCTGTGCCTCTACCTTATCGGATATGCACTCCTGTATTACCGCTGCTATTGGTTCGTTACGTGGCCCGCTTCATGGGGGGGCAAATGAAGCAGCCATGGCAATGATTTCACAATGGCAGTCTGCTGATGAAGCAGAGCGTGAGATGTTAGCCATGTTGGCGCGTAAAGAGAAAATCATGGGATTTGGTCATGCAATTTACCGGGAGTCTGATCCACGTAATGGAATTATAAAACGCTGGTCACAGCAACTGGCTCAGGAAGTAGGTGATAAGGTGTTGTATTCAGTTTCTGAGCGCTGCGAACAAGTGATGTGGCGTGAGAAAAAACTATTCCCCAATGCGGACTTCTTCCATGCCTCTGCCTATCATTTTATGGGTATTCCTACCAAATTATTTACCCCTATATTTGTTTGCTCTCGGGTGAGTGGTTGGGCTGCACATGTGATGGAGCAACGGAGTAATAACCGGATTATCCGTCCCAGTGCTGACTATGTAGGGCCTGAGCATCGTGAGTTGGTGCCCATAGAACAACGCTAAAGATAGCAGCTAAAAATCTTTGTTTTTATCGTGTAATACAACTAACGAGTAAATGATGACAAAAAATGTTGATGTAAATGTACGACCTGAGCCGGATGATGTGTTGGTGGCCATTGCTGACTATGTGGATCAATACAAAGTCAGTAGTGAAGAAGCCATGCAAACGGCCCGTTATTGCTTAATGGACACCTTGGGTTGTGGGTTATTAGCGTTGCGTTACCCTGAATGTACTAAGCATTTAGGGCCCTTTGTAGAGGGTACAACTGTACCGAATGGGGCTCGTGTACCGGGAACTCAGTTACGCTTGGATCCCATTAAAGCGGCTTGGGATATAGGCTGTATTATTCGCTGGTTAGACTATAACGATACCTGGTTGGCGGCGGAGTGGGGTCATCCTTCCGATAATTTAGGTGCTATTTTAGCGGTTACTGACTATTTATCCCAGGTGAAACAAGCCCGAGGGCAAGTGCCCTTTACCATAAAAGATGTATTAGAGGCGATGATTAAAGCTCATGAAATCCAGGGCGTGTTGGCTTTAGAAAATAGCTTTAATCGAGTTGGATTAGATCATGTAGTGCTAGTAAAAGTTGCTTCTACGGCAGTTGCAACCAAGCTGAAAGGGGCCAGTAAAGATCAGATTATTGATGCGTTATCTCATGCTTGGGTGGATGGCCAGTCATTACGGACTTATCGCCATGCCCCAAATGCGGGGTCTCGGAAATCTTGGGCTGCGGGTGATGCGACTTCTCGGGGGGTGCGGTTGGCGGATATTGTGATGCGAGGAGAAATGGGCTATCCAGGGGTGTTGTCTGCACCAAAATGGGGTTTTTATGATGTGTTGTTTAAAGGCAATACGTTTAAGCTAGCGCAACCATTTAAAAGCTATGTGATGGAAAATGTTTTATTTAAAATTTCTTATCCTGCAGAATTTCATGCCCAAACTGCAGTAGAAGCGGCCATGGCACTCCACCCTCAAGTAAAAGATCGCATTCATGATATTGAAAAGGTGGTGATTACTACCCATGAGTCGGCTATTCGCATTATCAGTAAATCAGGACCACTGAATAACCCGGCTGACCGTGACCATTGCTTGCAGTATATGGCTGCAGTGCCATTATTATACGGCAGTTTAACGGCTGATCATTATGAAGACAGTTTTCATCAGGCCCATCCTGAAATTGATCAGTTACGGGAAAAAATGGAAATCGTTGAAGAACCACGATTCAGTCAGGAATATTTAGAAGCAGATAAGCGCTCAATTGCGAATGCCATGCAAGTGTTTTTCCGTGATGGCAGTAAAACTGAACAAGTGACGGTAGAATACCCGGTGGGCCACCGACGTCGCCGCGAAGAGGGCATTCCTTTATTATTGGAGAAATTTAAGCAAAATTTACAAACCCGTTACCCCGCACAGCGAGTTGAACAGATTTATCAGCTCTGCCAAAATCATCAGCAATTACTGGAAACTCCCGTTAATGAGTTTATGGATTTATTGGTGATTTAATAAGTTTTTAATTGCTTGCATTTTAAAGTAAATACACCCTCATCCCAGCCCTCTCCCAAAAGAGGGCGTCGCAAAAGGGTGTTGAAAATAAATCTAGTGTCCGATATGGAGTCACGCCCTGTCACCCCATATCCGCTAGCTTTTGCAACAGTCTCAAGAAGAGATTAGAAAATAACTATTAAATTAAGGCTCAATATAGATTCCTGGGGGCTATATTAATAGCCCTACTAAATCACTTAATAACCCTTTACCACGACGTTTTAA
>NZ_JAPMOU010000082.1 GCF_028858535.1 Spartinivicinus poritis | reverse complement strand
TTGTAGCGCTGAGAACACCTCCGCTACCAGGTAAGCTACTAAATATAGCTTAGGCATGATGATAATTAGGAAATTTTTTGCAATCAAACCTGCCATTGAGTCGTTTCTTAATTGTGAGGGCGAACTTTCCCCCATCATCATTACAACAAACAACAGCTAGCTATGAGTCTCATACGTTTCAGGAGAACAATACAGTGAATAGTAAACAAATTATGACAGCAACATTAATTAGCCTTGGCTCCATCGCGACGACAGCCCATGCGGTGCCCGATGCTCCCACAGAATGGGAAAAGTGTGCTGGCATTTCTAAGCCAGGCATGAATGATTGTGGTGCCCTAGACGGCTCTCATGGCTGTGCCGGTCAGGCGAAAAAAGGCAATGTTGACACCGAGTGGGTTTATGTCCCTAAAGGCACTTGTGAAAAGATTACTGGCGGTAAAGTGGCGGCCGTTAAACCCGCTAAATAAATCATTATACACCTTCTTTGTAGCCTAAAAGTCATCATTGCGCACCCATTTACCACGTTTTTAGGCTACTTTTTTAGGGCACCCCCTATCGGCTTGTTAGCAAATGGAGAATAGTAAATGTGGACACATACCTTAACAGATGCAGGCATTGGGTTACGTAGCCCACATTTACAGGCCATTATTCGTGACAAACCGGTTATCCCTTGGCTGGAAGTGCATATCTGTAATTTCCTTGGCGGTGGCTTAAACCGGATGTTGCTACATAAAATTAGAGAAAATTATCCATTGAGTTTTCATGGAGTTAACCTTAACCTGGGTGGTGTTGACCCGTTAAATCAAGCATACTTACTGAAACTTCGCCAAGCGGTTGATGAATTTCAGCCTGCCCTTGTATCAGAACACGTTTGTTTTACTAGCTTACAAGGCCACCACTTTCACGACTTATTACCCATTCCTTATACAGCAACTGCACTACAGTTAATGGCTGAGCGTATTGATCAAGTGCAAACTTTATTATCCAGGCCAATCCTTATCGAAAATGTTTCCCGCTATATACATTATCCAGAAAGCGAAATGAGTGAGGCTGAGTTTATTGCAGCACTCTGTAAAGAAACAGGTTGTGGTATTTTACTGGATATCAATAACGCCTATGTCAATCAACAAAACTTAGGCATTGATGTAAATGAATTTCTTAACAGCATACCAATGGATCATGTGGGTGAAATTCATTTAGCTGGGTTTAGTGAAACTGACGATGGCTGGCTAATTGATACCCATGGTAGCCAGATTAGTGAACCCGTTTGGCAACATTATCGTCAACTATGTAAAAACTACCCAGCTATACCCTGTTTGATAGAGCGGGATAATAATTTACCCCCACTCGCTGAACTCCTACAGGAACAGGCTCAAGCCCAACGCATCATTAACCAATATAAGCGTAAGGATACCAGCAATGTTTACGCCGCAAGATACTGACCTGCAAGCAGAATATGCTGCCAGCTTACAACACTTTGCTCAATCCATTATCGAGCAACAACCTGCTGCGGCCATTTATAGTAATAATACCTTAGGTATTCATGTCCAGTCTCTAAAGGCTAACTTTGCAGTTACCCATCAACTGTTGGGTGAAACAATATTTATGGCCCTAACTCAGGTTTATAGCCAGCACTACCCCGCCACTCATTGGGATATAAATTTATACGGCAATCAGTTTGCTGACTTGATTGCATCTCAAATTAACAGTGCTCAGGCAACATCACTGCCATGGTTATCAGTTGCCTCAATAACCAGCATTGAATACGGTATTGTGTGTGCCTACTATGCGGATGACGACCATCAGCAAACAGGCTATCAACAACTTATAGGAATACCGGGAGCCAAGTTTTTAAATAAGGCTCACAAACTGCTAGCTGACCATTATCCGTATTGTGATTTTCCGAGTCATTGGTTACCTGATCAAGCAATCGCCATCTGGCGAGAAGGAATTAAAATCAAGCTATATCAGCACTCAAAAATAAACCAAAAGGCTGAGGTGATTAATGGACAATAAAAATATGCTCAGCGCTAATCAACTTAACAGCCTTTTTCAATATGCCCATACCTTATGTCAACAAACAGATGATGCCTATGATTTGTTGCAATCGGCAATGGAGTCCTTTTTGATTGAGTGTAAAAAAAAGGCTATTCAACATCCAGAAGCCTTCGTTCGCACCGTGATTCGTAATCGATTTTTTGACCAATATCGGCATGCCAAACGGTGGGAATCTGAGCCTTACGAAGAGGCCGCCAGTTATGATATTTCACCCGTCGATTTTGAGCATGATTACATTCATAGTCGGCAACTGGAAAAAATCTGGGCACAGATATCACCATTAGATAGAGATATTCTTTATCATTGGGCAGTGTTAGGCTATAGCACCGACGAATGTTGTAACCAGTTAAATATTCCACGGGGGAGTTTTTTGTCGAGAATACATCGGCTTCGCAAGCACTGGCAAACCCAGAGCAATCAAGCAAAGGAGAGAGTGCTATGAATCGACAGTCTACGCCCAATGAGCCACTGCCACTTAAAGATGCCGTTACCCAGGAAGTGAAAAAAGTGAATCTCAAGGCAAGTGAACTTGAGCATTTAATGGCAACCCAAGCAGCCGCTTTTACTGAAGCTGTTCCTGATCAGCAGCCCTCACGGAAAAAAGCCTGGTATTTCGCCAGCGTTGCCGCTTGCTTCGCTTTTATTATGGTCAGCCTGCTGATGGTACAAACACTATTTACGACAAAAGACTTAAGTGAGTCTATTGCGCTTGAAGTAGTTAACTACCATATCAAACAAAGTCCACTAGATGTAAAAACTGAGAGTTTTACTGGTATACGACAGTACTTTACTAAGCTGGATTTCGTACCGCAACAGTCGTCACTCATTAACAAATTAACTGGCCCCACCTCAACCATGCTTGGTGGCCGCTATTGTTCAATTCAAGGGATTACAGCCGCCCAACTCCGCTATCAATTAAACGGCGATATTATCACCCTGTATGAAGTGGGCTATGATGCCAAACACTTTGGTGATATCCCCAATATTGACTTAGGTGAGTCGCCAAAAACCCTTATGTCGAAGGGCCTGGTAGTGAGTATGTGGGTTGAAATGGGGTTGCTAATGGTTAGCGTGGCCCAGCCTTGAGTTCGGTAACCGTTTTCAAAACTATTTATTTTCTGGCAACGTGTTTTTTTGCAAGCATAGCGGGCCTACCTCAAGACAAGTAACACAGCCAGAAAATAAAATGGAGAAGCAGTTGTTATCTTATTTTATGTATGGGTCACTAGGTTGGGTTGACTCCATCAGAACACAACAATGGAGGGCAAAGTCCACCGTTAGAAGCAAGTTCAATTGACTCATACTTGATTACATTATCTTCTTGAGGCGGTTTTGGCCAGTGTGAACCCCCAAGAGCAAACTCAATGGGTGTAGTGACAACTCCCGGTCTAAATCCATCGCGCCCTATTGCAATATTGGCAAAGTTTAAAGGTAACGAACAAATCTTAAACTTACAGCCAACTTCCTGCCTGATTAACCTAAACTCTGGTGGTAGATCTATTGCTCTAAATTCATCATTCTTAGTTAATAATTCAGCATGTGCATTACTAATGCTTACAACAGTTAAGGCTACAGCTAACAATTTTTTCATAACTCACTTTATTACTCTAATATAAGGAGCAACATATTATAGTGCTTATGTCTTATAACTAATGTAAATTTTGTTTTCTATAGTGCTTTAATATGTAAAGAATACTTTCGTTCAGTTTAGGCGAAACTGAATTAAAAGGATTATAATCTATCCGTTAACGTTTGGATTGGATACCAAAAAACCGATTATAAATCATCTGTTCTGCTTCAGCTTGATGAATATCTTTAATGGCAAATCGAATCTTGGTCCCTGGCCCTCGTTGAGATAATCGTGCCGCACCCAATGCCGTGACACAGCCAATTTTTGGATAGCCACCAATGGTTTGCCGATCTCTCAATAACACAATTGGCTGACCATCTTTAGGGATTTGAATAGCCCCATAGGAAATCCCTTCAGAAATAATACCATCTAGCGAACTACAAACCGGCTCACCCGCCAGACGATAACCCATTCGGTCAATATCCTGGGTAACTTCGTATTTATTACTGAAAAACTTTTGAATTTCAGTTTGAGCAAAACTATCGCATTGATAACCTAAAATAACCCCCAAAATCAGCGGTGCAGAATAGTCAGGAATAAATTGCTCAGGCACTCGCTTACTGACAAATGGTTGAACTACTGATGGCGACATAACCGGGTAAGGTAAGACATCACCTGCCGCTAGTTTTTTACCATTAGTATATAAGCCTCCTATTTTTTCACGGACAACCGTCGCAGCACTACCCAACTGTTGGCTAATTTGTAATCCCCCTTTCACTGCAAGATAAGCCCTTAAGCCTTTTTTGGGTCGATTAAAAGCAATCTGGTCACCTTGATTAACCGGATAACTTTGCCAGGGCCGGATGGCTAAACCATTAATAGTCGCTCCCAAGTCCGCCCCTGTAATTGCAATAACAGTTGACTGCTGAACCTCAAGTTGCAACATGCCAATGGTAATTTCCAGCTGCGCTGTATCAAAGGCATTGCCTAACAAGCGATTCCCCCATAAAAAAGCATGCTCATCCATCGGGCCACCGGTGGTTACTCCAATATGCTGATAACCATAGCGACCAAAATCCTGAATTAAACTGATCAAGCCTGGGTTGATGACCTTAAATGCCACTTGTCTCTTCCCCCATTACAGTGTTCCCCCCAAGCTCAAAAACGCTTGCTTATCAATGGCCACGAATTTTACCAAGTCCCCCATATTGACTGGGGTAAGCGAGTCTTGCTGAAAATCAACCAGATTTAATGGCGTACGTCCTAAAATTTGCCAACCGCCGGGTGACTCACTAGGGTAAATTGCCGTTTGAGTGTCAGCAATGCCCAAACTGCCTGCAGGCACTCGGGTTCGTGGGGTGATTTTTCTAGGAATGGCAATCTGTTTATCAGTATTGCCCAGGTAAGCAAAGCCTGGGCTAAAGCCAATGGCATAAACGGTATAAAGCTCACTGCAGTGAATATCAATAATTTCTTCTGCACTGCGATGGGTGTGCTGCTCAATAATGGGCATATCTAAAGCCACTTCAGGCCCATAATAAACAGGAATTTCAATGATTTTGCTAGATTCAATCGAAACCGACTGCTGCTCAAGGTTTGCCAATAATTGCCGCAATAAGGCATGAAATTCAAAAAAGTTGGTTTTGCAAAGATTATACGTCAAGTGAATTGAGTGATAGGATGGAATAATATCAATCACTTTATCACTAAGATTTTGGCGAATTAACTGGGTGGCAACACTGACCTGTTGTGCAACCTCCCGCTCAATTTTTTCACCCACGTACACAATTAAAGAATCTTCAGTTAAAGGCTGAATTTTCATAACAGCCCCTTACTGTTGTGCTTGTAATGTAGGGGAGGTTATTGGTGATGCTGCTAATGTCTGGCGAATATGACGCACGGCAGCCACTGCCTGAGCATTATCTCCATGCACACAAATCGTATCGGCCTTTAGGGGGATTTCACCACCATCCAATGTTGAGACTTTTCCTTCATGAATAATCCCCAACACTTGCTGTTCGATTTGCTCGATGTCATTGAATACAGCACCGGGTTGATCTCGCTTAGCTAAATAGCCATTACTGTCATAAGCACGATCCGCAAATGCCTCAAACAACAAAGCAATACCTTGTTGATCCGCTAAATGTTGAGTTTTATCTCGGTTGCCATTGGCTAAAACCACCAAAGCTAATTCTCGGTCATAGGCATGTATTGCTGCCATAACCGTCGTCAGCACCTCGCTATCTTGCATCATTTGGTTGTAGAGAGCGCCATGAGGTTTCACATAGCTAAGCCGAGTGCTATGAGTACGACAAATACCATCTAATGCTGCAATTTGATAAATCAGTAAGGTTTTGAGTTCTTGGGCTGAACACTGCATGGCTCTGCGGCCAAAGCCCAACAAATCAGGATAGCCAGGGTGTGCCCCAATCACTACATCGTATTCCTTAGCCATTGCGACAGTGAGGTCCATAGTCATCGGGTCAGAAGCATGAAAACCACAGGCAATGTTCGCCATATCGATATAGGGCATTACATCAGCATCCATGCCTTTCTGCCAGCTACCAAAGCTTTCTCCCATGTCGCAATTTAGTCTCATTATTACACCCTCTTCACTCCAGACTTGATCAAAGCCGATCATCAACACTATCTAGACCCAAGCTTCCTAGACCTAAGCTTCAATAAGCGAATGAATAGTATCAAGGCCACTATTTATAACTACCACTTATAACTACTGCTTATACGTGCTTTTGATACCTGATACAGTCAAGTCATCGGTTAGCTGTATAAGTACATTTTGATGAAGTAGCAGAGCATATTCTTATTGTTGAGAAGTCACTGTCTATTGATAAAGTAAATATTTCGAATACATTTTACAAGTGTTTTGTATGTGTATTGACTTATAATTGCACTTATCATACCGTAAGACCTACTAGTCGAATAAGAGAAACCCACTAACTGGACTAGAGAAAATACTTATAACTTTGAAAACGATGCTTAGCTGATCAACAAACTGCTGATCAAAAAGCTAAAAGGTGTTGGTGCCATCGAGCTAGCGAACCAAAGACTTAGGACACCTCTAATAAATAAGCCAATTGGAGTTAACCCCATGAAAAAGCTTGTGAAATTTGCAGCCTCTGCTTCTACCACATTCATTACTACCGCCTCACTATTAGTAGGCTCTTCCAGTGCATTAGCTGCAACTAAATGGGATATGCCCACCCCTTATGCCGATGGTATTCACCACACAAAAAATGTGCGGATGTTTGCAGAAGAGGTAAAAACGCTCAGTAAAGGTGAGCTGAATATTAAAGTGCACTCAGGGGCATCTCTGTTTAAACATGGTGAAATTCACCGAGCCATTCGCACTGGCCAAGTCCCTATTGGTGAGTTATTTATGGCAATGCTGGGTAACCACGATGAAGTGTTTAAGTTGGATAATATTCCGTTTTTAGCCACTGATTTTGGGTCTGCCAAAAAACTTTGGGATAGCTCCCGACCTGCCGTGGAAAAAAGCTTAGCGAAGGATGGATTAAAACTATTATTTGCTGTGCCTTGGCCCCCTCAAGGGATTTATTCGAAAAAGCCGGTTGTTGCAATTGGTGACTTGGCCAAGCTAAAAATGCGCTCATACAGCCCAACTTTATCGCGACTTTCAGTTTTGCTAAAGGCAACGCCTACTACAGTACAAACCCCAGAAATTCCACAAGCATTTAGTACTGGCATTATTGATGCGATGATCACCTCACCTTCAACAGGGGTCAGCAGCCAGGCATGGGACTATGTGTCGTATTATAATAATGCGCAAGCCTGGATTCCGAAAAATATGGTTATTGTTCATAATCGCAGCTTTAAACGACTCCCCAAAGCCGTACAAGCAGCGGTTATGAAGGCTGCAGCTGATGCTGAAAAACGCGGCTGGGAAATGGCCCAACAAGAAACCCAAGCCAAAACAGAAGCCTTGGCTAAAAATGGTATCAAGGTCTCCAAACCCGATGCCCAGCTACAGGCTGACCTGGCTAAACTAGGGGAAATCATGACAAAAGAATGGGCAAAAGCTGCAGGTGATCGAGCTAAGCAAATTTTGGATGCTTATAAAAAATAATTTTTAAAGAGTAGTATTCATTATGCAAAATCCAACGACCACGCATTCAGCAACCAGCCCCCCACCCCAGTCAACCATCAGGGGGATTTTAAACCTTATTTACACGGCTTCCGGGGTATTGGCAGGTATCTGCATTTTAGCAATCACCCTGTTGATTCTCGCCCAGAGTGTGGGTCGTTGGTTTGGTGTGATTATTCCTTCAACTGAAGACTTCTCTGGTTTTTTACTAGCAGCATCCAGCTTTTTAGGACTGGCCTACACCTTTCGCCATGGAGCCCATATTCGAGTCAATTTAGTGTGTAAACATTTGCCTCAGACGATTCGCCATAAGCTGGAAATTATTGTGCTGTTTACTGCCGTATTACTTGGCATATTCATGAGCTACTACATGGCTTATATGGCTTATGAGTCGTATATTTTTGAAGAAGCCTCAGCCGGTTATATTCCAGTCCCCTTATGGATTCCCCAAACCGCTCCCGTCATTGGCTTATTTATTTTTACCCTCGCACTTGTTGATGAGTTGATTACGTTATTGACTGGAAAACAGCCAGCCTACTTACAAGCTGAGCAGCAAGAAAGCCTGGAAATGCTGACTGAGGAGGGATGTTAATGGAAACGCTGACTATTTCATTGATTGTTATTATCGGCTTGTTTGCCTTCTTAGCGGCAGGTATGTGGGTAGGGCTTTCCCTATTTGCCGCAGCGTTGGCAGGCATGTATTTTTATGGCAATGATGCATTTGGCAATATCTATGCAACCTCCACTTGGGGTGCAATTTCCAGCTGGTCACTGACTGCCCTGCCCCTTTTTATCTGGATGGGAGAAATTTTATTTCGGACCCGCCTGGCAGAAGATTTATTTAAAGGCTTAAGCCCTTGGTTACAGCGTATCCCTGGCAAATTACTCCACGTTAATATTATCAGCTGTGGTATTTTTGCTGCAGTATCCGGCTCATCCGCAGCGACAGCAGCCACCATTGGTAAAATGACCCTGCCTGAGCTTCGCAAACGGGGCTACTCAGATAAAATGGCCGTTGCCACCTTAGCCGGCTCTGGCACCTTAGGGCTATTAATTCCCCCTTCCATTATTTTAATTGTTTATGGAGTTGCTGCTGAGGTATCCATTGCCCGACTATTTATTGCAGGTATTTTGCCTGGGCTGCTACTGGTCAGTTTATTTATGGGCTTTACCATGGTTTGGTCTGCGGTTAATAAAAATAAACTAACCACAATCAATACAGCTGATGAGCCACCAACCGAGTCACTTAGCTTTAAAGCAAAAATTAAACAAACTGCTAGTTTAATCCCAGTGGTCGCACTGATTACCTTTGTACTAGGTTCTATTTATGGTGGTTTAACCACTACCATTGAAGCAGCAGCGTTTGGCGTTTTGGGTGCACTGGTTCTGTCACTGCTAACTGGCACCCTCAGCAAGAAAACCTTTATGGATAGCTTAATGGGAGCCACCAAAACCTCCTGTATGATAGCGTTGATTTTGGCAGGGGCTGCGTTTCTCACCACAGCAATGGCATTTTTGGGTTTGCCCAATATGCTGGCCACCATGATTGCTGAACTCAACCTGTCGACTTTTATGCTGTTGCTGGCATTGACCGGACTATTTATTTTTCTAGGCTGCTTCCTTGATGGTATCTCTGTCGTGGTACTGACAACTTCTGTTGTATTGCCCATGATCAGCCAGGCAGGTATTGACTTACTCTGGTTTGGTATTTTCATTGTGCTGGTGGTAGAAATGTCCCAAATCACCCCACCAGTGGGTTTTAATCTATTTGTTATTCAAGGGCTAACCGGTAAAGATCTGTGGTATATTGCTAAAGCAGCACTCCCCTTCTTTTTACTCATATTGTTGGCAGTGCTATTAATTATTCTGTTCCCGGAAATTGTCACCTTCCTGCCTGAACAGATGACAACTAACTAATTGAACGGTGACTAATACAAGGGAACGACATGGCTGACGACCACGACATCAACTCCATTGTTTCATCTTCGCACTTGGTTTCAGAACTTAGTCGCGAACTCAGTGAGTTTGAATACGGGTTAACCATTGCTAACAACTCATTTCAACGCTGGATGCTGCATTGCTCCAGTAGCAGTGGTGTTAATGAGCTAACACCACTGGATGTATTAGTCATTCATCATATCAACCACCGAGACCGCTCAAAAAAAGTATCTGACATCTGTTTTATTCTTAATCTGGAAGATACTCACACCATTGCCTACTCTGTTCGAAAACTGGTCAACCTAGGCATGATCGTTGGCACCAAACAAGGTAAGGAAACCTTTTATAACACCACCGAGTCGGGCCAGGATTACTGTCAAAAATACCGCAAAATTCGTGAAGCCTGCTTAGTCAATTCGTTAAAAGCACTGAACCTATCTAATAAAGAGTTAGGAGAAGTAGCCAGTGCTTTACGCATGCTTTCAGGCATTTATGATCAGGCATCCAGAGCAGCGGCGTCGCTGTAATATTTTTCTGCTAATTGGATAACCAAGTAAGAGCTGGCTAAATACCAGCTCTTACTTGGTTAGATGATCGACCGCTGTTTAAGTTTGCCCACATTTCCTTCTCTTGATTAATAGTACGAATATACAATTAATTAATCAGCTAGTGGCGTATTACTAACAACAATATTCATACCCCACTAGACACAAGTAAAAGATAAACACCAATAAAAAAGCATTGTTTTACGTAGCATATGAATTATATGCCAATATCATAGCTCGTCGCTACGACACTACTTCCTAAAGGTTTAAAACTAGCTAAGACCGAAGCTTTAAATTAATAAATAGTTCAATATCTGATGTAATAATAAATCCGGCTTGCGCTTTGTCAAGACAAGAAGAAACCACTTTTATATAAATATTATTTATATAGTGAAAGCACCCTTATAAAAACAAATTATTGATTTAACTATTGAACTCTTCAAAAAAGATCCCATCATATTTATTGAAACGGGGAGTTCAAGCAGAATCCACGTTTTACAATTCATTGTAAGATTTCGTATTGCTTCATTAGGAGGATATGACATGACTACATTTGATTTATCTCCATTATACCGCAGTAGCATTGGGTTTGATCAGCTAGCCTCAGCACTTGATTCAGCGTTGCGTAGTGATCAAACAACTCCAGGTTATCCACCCTACAACATCGAAGCGCTTGATGAAAACCACTATGGTATTACCTTAGCTGTGGCAGGCTTCGAAGAAAGTGAGCTGGATATTCAAGTAGAAAAGGGAGTGCTCACTATAAGCGGTAAAAAAGCTAAAAACAAAGAGCCACATAAATACCTATACCAAGGTATTGCAACACGTTCATTTGAACGAAAGTTTAACCTTGCTGATTATGTTGAGGTAACAGAAGCTAGTTTAGTTAATGGTTTACTCAGTATTAGTTTAAAACGAGAAGTACCGGAGGCAATGAAGCCTAAATCGATCCCCATTACTCAAGGGGAAAACAAAGTCATTGAACACCAGAAAAAGGAGGATAAAGCCGCCTAATAAAAATATGAAAATTAGCGTTAAATAGAAGTGTTCATAGTTAACTTATTCAAGGAGGGCTATGCAATAACTAACCTTAACATATTCATGCTAATAAAACTGAGTGTATTCTGAAAACAACTAATAAAATAAACAACTCTAGGCGAGTTGCCTGCTTTGCTGAACAACAAAAAAGCAGCTATCAAGCTGCTTTTTTGTTGTTACGGTCAAGCTTTAAAAATTAGCCTGGGGTAATTGTCCATGTGGAAGCAATGGCTGCTTTCGTTTGAGCATCAACAGGGGCTGATGAGCTGGCCCAAGCATCGGCATCAAAAGAGGCTAATGATTGAATTAACTGATCTATCCCTTGCTTATCAATGACACTGCCATCATCCGTGGTAATATGAAGCGTCTGGTTTTCTTGCCAGTTTTTAATGGTTATTTGGTCACTGGCTTGTCCTTTAAAACTGATATGTAACGAGCGGCTTGAATCTAGGTCTTCAACACTAAAATGAACATCATAAAGGTTGATATCATTTAGTCTAAGGACATCACCTGTCGTTTCGCCTGTTACTGTATCTTTATTATCTCCTTTGCGGAAGACTATTGTATCCCTATCACTTCCACTATGTATCCGATCATCACCTTTTCCACCGATAAAGGTATTCGTGCCAGCAAAGTCATAAATGCTATAGCTAGAAAATCATAAAGTGACATAGTCGATTCGCTCAATAAACAGGCTGTATCTGAGGGTAGAGGCATTCTATTTATGCCACATTATAGATTTCCAGCTATATCATGACCTTTTCCACCACTTAGAATATTGGCCGCTTGACTTCCCCAAATTTCATCGTCATTGTCAGTGGCTACTATATGCTTAACTCCATCTAGTCTTACCTCAGTATCATTAACATATAAGCGCTGGTGGCCTCTCTGGCTCTAAAATTGAAATTGTGATAGCTTCTGAGTCGTCCAACTGACTAAAATCCAGTGTATTCTCACCCAAGCCTAAGTTTATACTTTCCAGATTACCTATGCTGGTGAGTTTTACATAGTCATTTTCAGAGCCTTCTGTAGTATAGGTAGTGCCAGCTAAAAAAGCGCCATCTAACAGTACAATATTACCCTTGTTTTCAATCACCAAATCACTACGTTTAGGCACAATATGGGCTGGCGCTAGTCCTAATAGTTCCTGCCCAGACAAACTTATACCAATCCTGTTTATTAGCTTGTTAAAACAGCCCAGCCCCTGGAGCACAAGCTTTTAATGTTATTTTTCTTATTC
>NZ_JAPMOU010000081.1 GCF_028858535.1 Spartinivicinus poritis | reverse complement strand
GGTCCTGGTGGTCCTGTCAATGTGCCAAACCCAGGTACATTGCTTTTAATAGGACTTGGGTTAATGGGCGTTGTATCCCGTCGTCATAAAGTTAAGCAGCAGTAAACTATCTAGAGGGGAATCTGTACAATGGACTCTCCTGCATTTTGTTATTTGCTGATCAGGTATTAAATGGGAAGAGTCCCACACCGAGACTATGGGCTTCAGACTTCCTGTATCAGAAGACTAAACTTTTCATTGTGAATCATCCAGATTGCCCTACAGCCCTTTATTTATAGGCTTTATTATTTTGTTACCGTGTAAGTGTGCCGCAGGCACACTTACACGGTAACAGGTATCCATATATCTCTTGCGCAAGAGCGAAGAGTAAAGCAACACAGGGCTTGGAGGTCAATTCTTTAGGGGGTATGGGTGAGTAGACCTGTCCAATCACTCAAACCCCCTTTAACTATTGCAGGTAATTTTTCCTATAACTTCTGTAAACTCTGGGCTACTACCTACTTTTTTACACTCATTATTAGTCCTACTCCAATTCACACCACCACTATCTGAACACCAAGCTTTTGCGTGATTAGCCCAGTTAGACTTCATTCTTTTACATGTTTTTGTTCCGTATTTTCTCGGCTCTAATTCTTTATGATTTTTACTGTTAGCTATTTTCTTTTTCTCTTTCTTTGAAATAACTTTCCCTTTCGGATTTTTATTGCGGCAGTCATCACCAATGTTACGGCACATTTTCTCCCCATAATGCCTATGTTCCTTATTAACACCACTAGTATTAAAATTATTTCTAATATCTATTTCACAAGTGTGCTGTATTTCATCACAATAATCATAAGTAGTCTCCGCCTTGTTTGCATCTTGTCGATATTTGTCCAGAATTGGCTCAGCTGGACCGTTAGAAAAAGAGCAAGCAGAGTAAATCAGTATAAAAAAATAAAAGAATTGTTTAAATAAATAATTATTTACCATCATAATTTATGATCCTATATTTTTTTATTTCGTACTTGTTTTTTTATTTTTCTGTTAATTTCTATATGTATTTTAAATAAAATTTCTGAAAAACAAGATTAAACCACACTACATAGTAGATGATTTTTATTTGATAAAAGTGAATTATTTATAAACTAGTAGTTGTATATTACATGTAACACATACTTTTCATGACTAAATCTTAGTCTCCTCAAAACTCGTTAACTATTAGATAAAAGTTAACGAGTTGTAAAATTGCTACAGGCCATACAAAACATATCCTACAGCCAATTTGGACCCTACCCCAAAACGAAAAGCTCTCTAACTATTTGTTATATATGATGAAAACTTGGCAAGTTCTCGTTAGACTGGACAAGGCGCCTTAAAAGTGCTCAAATTAATCAAAATGATCATTTTGAACAACAGTGAGGTGGTATGATGGAAACACTCAACGCCAGTGATGCTAAACGCGAGTTTGGCGAGTTATTAATAAAAGCTCAACATGAACCCATTGGAATTAATAAAAATGGAAAACCCGTTGCTGTTGTAGTTTCTGCTGCTGAATATGAAGCATTAGAAAAACTAAAAGAAGAGCGATTAAAAGCAGCTATAAAAGAAGGCTTAGACGATATTGAAGCCGGAAAAACTACTGAAGGCAACAGCGTAATTGATCGACTGAAAAAACGGGTTATTTAGTGGCTGATTTTTATTTTTCTGAAAAAGCAGAGCAAGACTTAGAAGAAATTACCGATTATACCCACCAGCAATGGGGTAGCTTGCAGGTTATAAAGTACTTGGATGGCTTAACAGAGCTTTGCCAAACTTTGGCAGATAGCCCGGTGCTTGGCATGAAGCGAGACAACCTAGCAGAAGGGCTGCTTAGCTTCTCCTATGAAAGCCACATACTGTACTACCTGGCTCAACCCCACGGTATTACTGTTGTCAGAGTCTTACATAAGCGTCGTGATCCTGTTAAGCACCTCTAAACATGCGAAACCCTAACCACCCTAAATCCGGCTCTCAAATCAAAGTCGAACCCATCCGCGACAAACGCGCCATTACTCGAATTAAAAAATTATTAGAAGATATACCACGAGAGAATTGTATTTTTATTCTTGGAATTAATACGGCATTTCGTGCCAATGAATTATTATCAATTCGTGCCGAACAGGTGCACATGATCGAGCACGGTTCCTATTTAGATGTGAAGCAGAAAAAAAATAATAAATATCGAAAGGTTTTGCTTAATCAAGCTGCCACCGATGCAATACAACAACTACTCGCTAGCCGTGACTACAAGCCAGAAGAGCTACTATTCCAAGGTCAGCGCGGCCCTATCACTGTACCCTACGTCAACCGCCTGGTTAAGCAATGGTGTAAGAACGTGGGCTTGAAGGGCAACTATGGCAGTCACAGCCTACGCAAGACGTGGGGCTACTGGCAGCGCAAGGGCAACAACGCCCCGGTGCCTGTACTTATGGAAGCCTTCGGACATGCGACCCAGAAGCAGACGCTAGACTACCTGGGCATTGAAGAGAAGGAGATACATGAGCTGTATTTGTATGAGATTTAGCAGATTGTTACAGAGCCGCATGCCCTTGGTTTATGGGTACTATTGAAATCATGTTACCGTGTAACATGATAAATTAGGTATATTATCGATAACTTTGTCACATTGTTTTGTATAGGTAGTATACAGAAAATATTGAATAGTTAATATGAAACGCTATTGTACTCTTCCTAGTGGTGTCAATATGAGAAGAAATGCAGAGTGTAAATCAACTGTATTGAGCAGAGTTAAGTATGCTGCTTTAGCTTCTCTAGTATTTTATGCCTTATATTTTTTAGGGTATTTTTTCGAAAATTACACACCAAACTTTTTTACCAATAAATGGTATACTCCTGAATTTATGCCGTTATATTTAACTTGGGTAACAGCAACGAGCGTAATATGGATTATTTTTTCTGTCTTTGGCGTTATTGACTTTGAGTCGGACGTACTTGAAAGTAAAAAGAAAAGTGGCTGGATTTTTATAGTGCCTATTATTTTGGGATTAATTTTTTCCGAATTAGCTGTTAACTAAGATAGTTATTACATGGTCATAGCCTCTAAAGTTGCATGTGTAGCAATCCCTTAAGTGATTGATTTATAAGAACCAAACTGGTTAACTTTTATACAAAAGTTAACCAGTTTTCAAGCCCAATAGTTATCCGTTTACTAAGTGACTATTTTGAATAATTATTACAAAATAAATTTTTAGCTCGTTTAATAATATTCTCTCTTTCTATTATAAACTGGCTTTTCATATCCTTGACTAAATTAATAGATTCCTTAGAAAACTTGTTCGTTTCATTAATAAATGAACTCCTTTGAAATTCTGAATACAAATAATCGATAAAAACTTCTGTCATTTCCATTTTTTTTATAACTCGATTCAATCTTGAACCATAGTCGTTTAAGCAAAATGAATCAATTTCAGTTTTTAATCTATTTAGTTTTTTAAATGTTTTTGCTCTACATATAGGTGTTTGATAAACAATTAATGATAAATAACCAATCATTTTTGATAATTTTTCAATGTAGTAATTTCCTGATATTGTAGCTCGTACATAACTACTAGACTTAATTTCGTTTTTGATTGTAGTTTCAGTCTCTATTAAACGCCGAGAGTTTAAGTTAACAAGAATAGATGTTGTTGTGTCTGGTAATATACCAACTGAATGACAATCACGGATAATATCCTCAATGAGTACATAACCAATACCAATATCTGATTTACTATTCTTTGAGTAAAGTATATTTCCCAAAACTGCTACTATATTGCAATTAGAGATATCTGAATTACCCATTGTATTAAAGAGGTTGAGTGTATCACAGTCTGATTCAGAATATACTTCATTATCACGAAGAATAATAGAGTTCAGAAATTCATGGAATGGTATTATAAAACCATCTGGTTGTTCCTTTCTCTCATCCCTTAATATTGCATCAATATTAGTATGTCCAGATATCATAAAATAAGCTACTGTATCTAATGCTCTCCGCATGTCTCTAGCTGCTGTTGACTCTATAAAATTAATATATGTTTGATCTGATCCTAAAAGCGTTTTAATAATTCTACTGAATACTTTTTCAAGTTCTTCTTTGGTAATATTGATTTTTGAGTTTAATTCATATTCATTAGTTCTAATTAATGATTTAGTATAATTAAATCTTTTGGATAAAACTTGGTGTAAAGAAGCAGGTTGAACATTATAAGCAGTTGTATGGAAAGCATTGAGTGGACCACAATCTCTATTTTTCCAATAACTTTCTTCGCGCATTGCAAGTAGGGCATAACAGTTAATTTCTTCAGTTAATTTTTGTGCAGCTAGAAAAATACTATTTTGTGTTTCTGTATTTAGTTGATCTGCATTATCAAACACGAGAAATATTGTTTTTTTCAACCTTTTAGACGCAGTAGATAAAATTTTAGTGAAGTGCTCTTCTCTTTTTTCGCTACTCCATTCATCAACTTTTTCACCAAAACTAAGCTCAAATTTTTGTGGATTTATATCATGTAGAGGAGCTAAAGGCCCTCTTTTAAGCTTTTCATATTCATTATGATAAACTTGCTTTAAAAACTTCCATTCGTCTAAACCTAGATAAGAGTATTCATTTATTAAAATCTTTTCAATTTGACTTGATATAAATGAATCTAAAGTTATTCCGGTATCACTATAGTTTTTAAAGTTAAAATATATCCATATTCCATCATTATCTATTTCTTTTTTTGCTAGAACTTTTCTGAATCGTTGAATGAAAGTACTTTTACCAACGCCTACACTACCGATTAATAAAATTACCTCTTTATGATTAGTTTTCCCAGTTTTAAGGGTTGATAATATTCTTTGTTGAAATTCACCAGCATTATTTTTATTAACTGATAACTCGTTAGTTTTTATGTCAGTATATGGAGATTTTTTATCTGGTTTTTTAGGTGAATCGACATAACAGTGTTCAAGAATATCAGGTGTAGCCTCTTGTGAAGCTAAATCCTGAAATACTCGGTGAATTATGTCTCCAATAACTGGAAAAAGTGAGTTTCTGTCTTTTCTTCTAGGTCTATTTAGGTATTTTGTATCTAGTATTTTATATGTTAAATCTTCATCAGATGAACTACCAGAAATTCCTAAAGTTTTTTGAATTGTCCCATTTTCAGCAGATGTTTTAGAAAGTAGTTTGCAAAACAAATCAAAATTTTCTTCTATATCTTCATGGCTTCTAAATATAACTACATTGTGATCAACCCATTCAATGCCCTGTTGATTATGTGATCTAAAAAAAACGTATTCATTGCCATTTGTTACAACAGTAAATAAGATACCTTTAGAAATTGAATAATTTCTAGCCTGCTCCATTGCTCTGATAAGAAATTTACACTTGGATAGTACTCCACCTACTTTATATTCTCTCTGATTAGATGAATCAGGAAGGTTAAAGCATGCTGAGTTTTTTTTAGCTTCAATTATTATAATTGGCATATTGGTGCTTAATTTATAATCAAGGTATAAGCCCGAATCTATACACCTTTCTTCTCTTATAATGTTTGTCTCATCCCATCCTAGGCACTCTATTAAAATATAATCAATTAATTTTGATCTTGTATCAGATTCAGAAAGATATTTATCGTATTCTTGGCTATTAATTTTTTTAAATTTTAATAAAGCTGTATCTGTATTCCACTTTTTCATATATTTATTCCTATCTATAACTTTAGATTTTGTGGTTAACAGAAAAATTCACACTATAAGCTTAGATAGAATGAAAATACCCACACATCGTGTAAATATTAATTATTTGTGTTCATAATGTTTCATATTTAGAAATTGTTTGCCTAAATAACTTCTCAGTGCTCCATCCCCAATCCACGCTATCTGTAGCCCTTTCAAAGCCAGCCGATAACGCCCTCCGTCATCTGAAATGCACCACCTAGTGGGGGTCCCACTACGACTGACATTTTGTTTGTATATAGATTACTAATCAGTTGGTCCAACTAGATTTTCTCTCGAGAAGAGACCTGATAACCAGGTTTAGCATCACCCACAGGCATAAGACTCATTTGAGGCATGATCCCAAAACCATTTTCATAATAATCTGATATCTTTTTCATACTATTGATTTGATCAAGCTCTAATTTTACTTGTCTTTCAATCTTAACAAAGTTTCCTTCTACACTAGCTGAAAACCTAACAGTTGACTCTCCTGGCTCCCAAAACCAAGCCTGTTCCATTGATTGAGTAATTTTATCTGCCTTTTCTTGAGTGAGATAGGGTGTTCCAACACTCGGGCCATGAGCTTGAAAATTAGGGTTTGCTATTAGAGATGGTTGAATACTTGAAACTAACTGTTGAATATACGCATCATATTGAATAAACCTGAAATAAAACTTAGCTGACTTGTAAGGATCAATAAATATATTTGGCATTATTGCCATACTTGGTCCATTCATGTCTATACCAGAAGATACTTGAATGAGGCGCCTCACCTTTCCACTGGGTGATAATACTTCCACACTTAGGTTTTTAAACTGGATTTGCTTAGTTGTTTGGTTGATGAACTGGATTTGTATTCCTATATCAGGAAGGCCAATAAAATGCCCAATGAGGATTTGATTATCACCCATAGATATACTGTCATCAGGAATAAACTCAGATTTTTTTAACTGAAAACGTAAAAATATTCGAGATTTATTAGAGACTACTTTAACGTTACTTTTATATCCCAGCAAAGATGCGCTGACCGAATATTTATCTTGAACTCTTGACTTTGGGATTGCCAGTATAAATTCTCCTGTATCACTGGTCATTCCTCTGGCATGGCCCCCCGTATCAATCATTACTCTAGGTAAATATCTACCATTCTCATCAACTACTGAACCAATTATCAGAGTTTCTGAAGACTGATATGATTCATAAAAAAAAATTAAGTTACCAGTAAGTCCAAAAAAAATCAGTAAACCGAATCCATAGTGTGTAATTAGTCTATTTAGAGCATTATTTTTTCCTTTGACTAATAATTTAAGTAGACCGACAATTAAAATTGCAGCTAATGAAGCTAATGCTAGCGGTGTTGTAGCATATTCCAAAGTCGAGTTCATGCTAGTTTATCCTTGATCTAACAATTAATGAATGCATTGTGCTTCATTGGACTTAATTATATCGCACATCTTCTGATGTGTATAAAACACAACCACAAGTTCCTCTGAGCTGCCCTATACCTTCTCCCCAACCGCCCTCACCTACAGCCTTTTCAGAAGTAGCCGATAATACCAAGAATCGGATATTTTTATATACGACAGTATTATGATACTGATTTTGGTATTTTTAATTATCAAAATCTGCTGTTTATTACATTTTTCTCTAATTATTGCCGATAAGCGCAGTTATCGGCTAGTTTTATCTACCCCCTGATAGCTGCTCTTCCCACCCCTCTTTTTTGCCTGTTTTTTCAACAAATTAGCGATTTTTCATGCCATTTCTCTTGTTATTATGATACGGTATGGTACGATACGAATATAATGATACGGAACGATACGATTCAGAGGCAACTATGGCAAGAGAAGGGGTGAGTTACGACGAGGTTGAACGGGTTTGCGAGCAATTTGCCCGCGATGATATCAGCCCCACCTGGCGTAAAGTCCGCGATGAACTGGGTACTGGCAATCCCTCCACCTTGTTACGCCATATCAAAACCTGGAAAGAACGCCAGCATGCAGCCTTCAATACCGATGTCGAACTGCCACAATCCGTGGTGGGCGTTATTAAAAAAGCTATGCTGGAAGCGGTGGACAATGCCACTGAAAAACAGGAGGCCGCCCTGGCCGATTCGAATGAACAACTGCAAGAATCCCTCAAAGCCTTGGCCTCCGTTGAAGACCAAATGAAAGTGCTGGAGCAAGAAAAAAACACCCTGTTAGCGCAGTCCGAAGCCAAAATCTTGGAACTGGAAAAACAGCTAGCCGCCAGTCAACGCCAAGCCGATGACCTCACCGTGCAGAACAAGGCGCTTAACAATAAGCTGGATGAAGCCCTGCGGGTCCAGGAAATTGCCCGCACCGAATCAGCCAAAGCCCAAATGCAGGTAGAGCGGGCTGACAAAGCCACTGACAAAGCTGAGCAGCGCAGTGAAGAATTGCGTCAGGAAGTCGACCAAATGAAAGCCGCCCTGACCTCTGCCGAAAAAGCCGCCGCGACTGCTGAAGCCGTCGCCAACGAACAAAGCAAAGCCATTGATCGACTGGATGCGGAATTGGCTGAGGACAAGCAGGCTTTAACTACCTTGCAATCCCGTTATGACAATTTACTCAGCCGCTATGAAGAGGCCGCCAAAACGGAAGCTAAGGTACAAGAACAGGATAAGCAAATTAATCGCTTGGAAACCGATATTCTCACCCATCAGCGTCGCTATGAAGACCTGCTCTCAAAATACGAAGCCTGTACTCGATTAGAGTCTGCGACAACCGCTCGGCTGGCGGTATTGGAAGCCAAAAACAGTCAACCTGTCAGGCCAACTGACAAGCCATCCAAAAAATAACACGCCCCATTAGGAAACAAGTGATGTCTGATAATAACGAAGAAAAACTGGTCTGCTTTCGGCTTGCTGCTGAAATGGATAACGGCCAACTTTATGCCGTCAGCCTGAATGATCAGCAGCAACTGGAGCTGCATCGGGCACTGGAGCAAATTTTAGGGGATCAGCCATTACGCATTCATGCGGTACCCTTTGGCACCAGTAGCAGTATGGTGCCTGAGCTGCATTAGGAGACCCCACCGAGTCATCGCAATCACTAATAACAACAAAACAAGGCACCCAGATGAATTTTGAAACACCCCAACAGCGGTTGAATGCCATTCATGAACAAATACAACGCCAGCTGGCTAATCATGAAATAACAGAATTAGTTAATACCGATCAGATTAAACTTTATCGCTGCAAGCAACCGGGTACCTGGGCATACGGCTTCGACATTATTTTAGCCCCCACCTGTATTACGATTTCTGGAGATATCGGCCATGTGTTGTATAACGTTGGTCGTGGGTTAGATTTTTTAGCCGGCTATGGTTGCACCGATTATGGCTTTAAAAAATTGGATGACGTCTATCGCCAACAAAAGGAAGTCAGTAGCTATCAATTAGCGAGTTATTTATACCCGCTTATCTATAAACACCTTTGGTTTGAAACGATTGCCCCAGAAAAGAAGCCAGCGGCTTTAATAGATCCAGAGCATTGGCATCAAGCCACCACCAATGAAATCGCTGGTGCCATGGAAGTTTTATGGGATGCCGTTAAGCAGCTCCATTTAACTGAAGATGAAGCGAAATTACCCACCTGGCTTCAAGACATTGATTATGACGAAGCGACCATTGAAGGCATTTATACCTTGCTGGACGAACTACGGGACTCCCACTACCAACCAGACCTCGCTGACCTGCACCCCACTCTCCAGGACAGCATTCTGCCTGAGCTGGATCCCGACTGGTGGGAGCACTGCTTTACGGAAACGGAATGGAATGTGGTGTGGGTGACGGCCTGTGCCCAATGGGCGGCCAGTCGATTTTTAGCCCAACAACCCGACTCTGAAACCGCTGACACTGAAGGAAATGCCGTATGCAGCTCTTAGAAAAATTATTAGTTCAATTAGCCCAAGTCCATTTGGATAATTTTCGACAGATTAAAGCCAACCCAAAAACACTTTTTATTTTTCCTATACTCTTATCGCCACTTATCCATGATTTTATCGTACTCGCCAGTTTCTCTTAAGGTATTGAGACCATGATCAAACCATCCTGCATTGGCGGCTCTGTTTTTGGGTACGGCGACATAACGATCAAACTCTTGGTAAATTGAAGGCAAGAAGCGAATATCGTTGTATTTACCCATCTGTTTAGCGGCAAAGGTTAATGTATGTAAATCACCAATGATGATTTCCACGCGCCCAAGCACCAACATCTCAATCAGCTGTTCGTTGGTTTTTACCGCTGTTTTTTTAATTTGGCGGGCGTCATCAAACGCTGTTCCGTAGGAGTACCCCAGATTCATACCCACGGAGTACGCTTGTAAGCCTGCTAATCCATTATAATCTTTAATTTTCGAAGCCTTTTTCACAGCAAAAACTGTCTTACCACTGCGTAATGGCCCGACAAGCAAATATTTTTCTCGGCGCTCAGGCTTCGATTTGAATTGATAGGCCAGATCCAGTTCGTTTTGTTCTGTCATGTGAACGACCCTGCTCCAGGGTACAAAAACAATTTTATAGTCGATTTTCAGATGATCCAATACAGCCCTGACCAGCTCCGTGTCCAATCCCGCGGGCTGGCCAGATTTATCCTTGTAATTGTAAGGCGGGTAGTTTGGATGAGTCACCACAGTCCATTTTTCAGCAAAAATCGACCTACAGAGAACACACTGAATACAAAAGAACACTACAACCCATAACTTACGGATGTTTTTCGGACTGATCATAGTCAAATTCGAAGTTATTACCTAAAGAATAGAGTAGTCTAAGAATGGGTAGCACCCATTTAAAACGTCTCCTTTATTTTTTTCTGACTGAAGGGACACAACTCATGAGTCTACCAAAGCTCGGGAAGTTGATATCTAGAGGGGAGGCCCAACAAAAAACTAGTGAAAGACAGAAAAAAATAAGATTCAAAGAAATTCGATACGACAAGGATCATGAAAAGCTTCTGTGATTTCAAATGGTAACTGAGATAAACAACAGCCAACTCTACGCCGTTAATTTAATGGAAAAACAGCAGGTTCAACTGTAACAGGCCTTACGCAAACTATAGGCAAGCACCCCTTCCGCATGAATGCGGTACCTTTTGGCTCAACTAACGATAGGTCCCTACCCTTAATTGATAACATTATTCTCTATCTCATCATCATTTTACTGGCTAGGGATTACAGACTTTTTACGCCAGGTTAGCTATATAGATTCTAGATAGCACTTGTTAACAAGAGTCAGTATGTTGCTCAGCCGAATGTTATTCCCCCTCTGTTTCGGACTTTCGATTAGTCTAGGGGCTGACGTCACCTTTCAAGCTGGTAACAAGATAATTACTGCGAGCCAGAATGACATTATTGATGCTGCTGCTTCTCCTGATCAGCAAGAACTATATACAGTGCATATTCAATTTTCCTATGATTTTGGCCAGAAAATCTTCAAATTCACATCCAAACAAATGGGTAAACTACTCATTATCACAGTAGCTGGTCAACCCATTGGCAAACCACAAAAAATTGAATTCAACTTCACCAGCAGAGCTCACCTGACAGGTTTTAAAAAATCGGAAGCAGAGTTTGTGGTGAACCATATTAAAGCGCTCAAACAACAATAGCCGCATAAAAAGCAGGTGCCTTAGTCGATCATAATTGATTGATCAAGGGCTTTGCTCATCCTGGCTACGCTATGCTTACTTAATAGGAGTATAACTCCACGTGGTGCTAGTCATGTCTATAGTCAGAGCCCATGTGTCTATTCAAGGACAACAGAAAACCATCACAATAGAAAAAATCCGTGCCATACTGGAGCAAGATCACTCACTGCCGCCGATGGTGAGAGTTATATTTAAAGACTTTCTTATCTTAAACAGCGATCATTTACAGATGCTGATCAATATTGCGCTAGACTCTATTCTCAGACCAAGCCACCTCAGCCAGTTCCAAAAAATATTGCCCCCTGAAATTGCCGGTTATGACCATGAATTGCTCGATATACTAGCGTGTGCCATGGGCCTCAACGCTATTCATTGCAAAGAACAGAGTACTAGAGTGACTGAATAGGCGATATTGAAGGTATCTTGTCTAGGTTATTTACTGTATTACATCTATGCTAAGGGAACACAAATGTAGTGTAGTGTAGGTTATGAACATAAAAGTAACAAAAGAGCACTCTCTCATTCTTTTTGTATGCGAAATAACTGTGGTAAAACAGAACAACAAAATTATCAAATATTTTATTTAATAAATTACAATGAAGTTATAGCATCTTTATAAGTAGGCACAGCCATATAGTAAAAATATTACTTGTTGGGGTTCTAATAAAATGCGATCTTCACTGCTTGTGCTAGGGTTTTGCTTTGCTCAACAATGCGTTTCTGAAGAACTAAAACTTACCACTCAACATTGGCCTCCTTATCAAATGAAAGAGCAAGGAATAGTAAGCGGTTTAGCAACTGACGTGTTAAGATGTGTCTTCAAAAAAATGAACCAGTCTTTTAGTATTACGATTCTCCCATGGGAAAGAGCACAAACTATGGTACAAGAAGGATTCTATCATGGTTTTTACTCAGCTTCACAGAGTAAAAGTCGAGACCAATTTGCAATAAAATCAACGTCAATTGCTTAACAAAAGTGGGCCTGGTATATATTGAAAGGTAATCAACTAAAGCCACATCTATCTAATTTTAAAGGTAAAGCTAATGTTGGAGCAACACATGGATCAAATATGAGTAAGTGGTTAAAAGCAAACAACTATAAAATAAAAAAGGGGCCTAAAACAACACAAGGCTTATTTAAAATGTTGGTAAAAAAAAGGTTGGATGCAGCTCTTGCTAATCAAGTGGTATCAGAATATTTTTTTAAAATAAGTAATATAGAACCAAATATTTTCCTAATTATCATCATGCCTAAGCTATATTTAGTAGCTTACCTGGTAGCGGAGGTGTTCTCAGCGCTACAAATGC
>NZ_JAPMOU010000080.1 GCF_028858535.1 Spartinivicinus poritis | reverse complement strand
GTACAACCGGCAATACTGTCATCACCACAGCAGGTGTACTTGATAATCAGCAGGGTGAAATTGCCACTAATAATGCGAGTCTCACGATTACGGCGCAAACCGTCAATAATCAGCAAGGAAAGATAACGCATACAGGCCAACAGTCACTCACCATTACTGCCCAGCAAATTAATAATCAACAGGGTGAATTATTTTCAAAAGGCCACTATCAAAACGGCCAAACTAACCTAGATAACCGCTCTGGGGTTGTGGCCGCTAATCAAGTGACCATAACTGGTAATAGTCATGTTGATAACAGCCAAGGAGAAATAGTCGCTGAGCAGCTTACTATTCAAACCACAAATGAATTAATTAATGATGCAGGACTGATTTCTCAATTAGGTGATAATACTCAACTATTATCTACTAAAACTATTCGCAATGGCATCATCAGTGGCCAGCAAGGACGAATAGAGTCTAATGCCACCCATTTAACCCTACAGGCAGAGTCACTGGAAAACAGTGGGGATATTACCCACGTGGGAACAGGGACATTGGATGTTGCGATTCAATGGTTGAATAACCTGAAAGGTAAACTGCAATCAAACCAGTCACTTAACGTATCAGCAGACTCGATAGACAACAGTCAAGGCATCATTGGGGCTAATAACGTTGAGTTAACCACCCAGCAGGCATTGAATAATCAGTCGGGGCTGATTCAAGCGAAAAATAATACCACACTGACCGTCGGTAGTGATTTATTAAACCAACAAGGGCAGATTCAAGCCTTAGCGGGTAATGGCCAAACTCAGGTTAAGGTACAGGGCCAACTGGACAACACTCACGGTATTATTCGTAGTGAAAACCAGCAACTGACGGTTAACGCCAATACCCTGAATAATCAGAGTGGTAACCTGGTCCAGGCGAGCAACAAGCAATTAACTGTTATCACCAACCAGCTGAATAACCAACAAGGTAAAATCATTAGCTTGGGTAGTTATCAGCAGCAAGGTGGGGCTATTGATAACCAGCAAGGATTTATCAGTGCTAAGTCAGCCGCTATTACTAGCGCTAGCCAGTTAGATAATACCCAAGGGCAAATTGAAGCAGAAGCCTTAGCCGTTAATTTACAAGGTGACTTGATTAATGACGGTGGTGCCATACGTCAGGTGGGTATAGCTAATCAGCAAATTGCAGCGTCAAATATCAGTAATGGGACAAACCAAGGCCAACAAGGAAAAATTGAATCCAATGCTAATCAACTAACAATTAAAACTGATCAATTGAATAATAAGGGTGAAATTAACCATGCAGGCCTTCAACTGCTAACACTAGTGATTGATGGTTTAGAAAATATAAAAGGTAAAATTAAGGCCAACCAAGCATTAACGATCAATGCAAATACTATTGATAATAGCAGTGGCATTATTGCTGGTCGTGACACAACGGTAAACTCAAATACATTTACTAATAGTAGTGGCCTCGTGGAATCGAAAGGTCAGCTACAGATCGATTCGCAACAGTATTTTGTCAATAGTAATGGCACTGTAAGAGCTCTATCTCCAACAGCGAATAGCCGATTAGTAACGGGAGGTGTGCTCAACAATCAGCAAGGGACTATTGAAGCTAACAGTCAGCAATTATTTATCAATGCTGCCAGTTTGAATAACCGTAATGGGCTGGTTAAGTACTTAGGTAATAACGTCACAATCAATACTAACAGCCAGATCGACAATAGCAATGGCAAAATCGTCGCTGATGGATTATTTAAGTTGACTGGTGACTACTTCAACAATGGAGGTGGCACCCTTTATGGCCGAGGAGGTTTGGACATTGATGTTAATGCTATAAATAATCGTTCTGGGTTAATTTATAATCACTTTAACAGTGATTTAGAAATCGTATTAAGTAATAGCACATTAGATAATAATAACGGTAAAATTCTTAGCGATGGCAATCTACAACTAACAGCGAGCAATTTTACTAATGATGGTGGTTTAATTCAGGCTAAGAATTATTTAACGTTATCGGTTAATGACCTTATCTTAGATAGTAATAATGATTTGCGTGGTGGTCTGGGAATCACCATTAATGCCAATAACCTAACTAATCAAGACACATTTTCAATGAATGGCGATTTGACTTTTGTTATTGCCAATATACTGCAAAACAAGGGTACCCTATCGACATTAGGCAACCTATCCATTACTGCCAAACAACTAACGAATGAAGCTACAATTGCTGCTGCAAATAACAGCTCCATTACAGTACAAGGTAATGTAACCAATAAAGGCCGTTTAACCAGTGGAAATGATCAAACTATTACCGCAACTAACTTGGTTAATGCAGGTACTTTAGGTAGTGGTGGAAACTTAACATTAAACATTGCCAGTAAGTTAACTAATAATAATGGTGAAAATGGTAGCTTGATTTTCTCTGCAGGCGATATGAGCTTATTCGCCAATCAAATTGAAAATCGTTATGCCGATATTTACAGTAATGGAAACTTAACTATTGCGCGGAACAGCTCTCTTGCAAAAAATGCTTCTATTATTAACGCCTCTGGGTTGATTGAAAGCTTAGGTAATATCAACATATACACTAATAGCTTACTTAACAAAAAGGATAAATTTGCCTATAGAAGTTTTCCTGTGTCAGGCAATATTACGATTCAGTTTTCTAATTCAAATACAACCAGTGGTTACAGCTGTAGAAACTGTAAGTATGGAAATTTTGATGTTTTTTACTTGATTGAAGAGCAACAACGTACAGAAGTCACCGAGGACAGTCCATCCAGTCAATTAATTGCTGGTGAAAGCTTAACAATCACTGGTGGCGAAACAATTAATAGCAATAGCTTAATTTCAGCTAATAAGAATATTACAATAACAGGAGCAAAGCTCATTAATGAGGGTATTCAGCTTGGCACTGAAAGTACTCGTTATAGAAAATATGATGGAAATATAAAAGGAATCGCAGGGTTCGAAAATGTCGTAGATGATGTTATTGCGCCTTTTAATAAAAGTAACAGTAAAGAAATTATTCATCCTTCTTATTCTAAGTATGAAAAATACAATATCAGAGATGGAACACCATTGTTTGTAAGATACACATTCAATTCAGTAGAGCAGCAAAAAACAGGTGAAACTAACCCATTTTTTGATGCAAGTCGCCATGAGCCTGTTCCTGCTCAAATCTTAGCTGGTCAATTAATTGAAGACACCACAATCCCTACTTCAGGCAAAATAGTAGGTAAAGCGGGCATTCAAGCAGGTGGCAATATTCATGTGCAAGTGACTGACCTGATTGGTAATAATACTCTTAACCCTCATGGTTTAACAAAAAAGATTGTTAACAAGGTAGGTAATACCAGCGCTAGTGGTCGACAACTCGCTTATCAAGCACCCAATGCTATCAGTCAGGTGTTAGGTACAGTTGATGATACTACTATTGCATTACAACTAGGTTCAGTTGCTAACACTTTGGCTAATTCACAAAGCAGTGTTGCTACAGGTAACGGCATTATAACAGCTAAAAGTAATACGACTGGCCGAGTCCCTACCGGTAGCGCATTTATAGCGATTAATCCATTAAAAGTATCAGGCTTTAGATTACCAAAAGGTAAATACGGGCTATTTACTCAGCCAACCACTACGCCTAAGCATAATTACTTGATTGAAACCAATCCCGCTTATGCAGAATATTCGACTTTTTTAAGCTCAAACTATTTACTTAACCGTATTGGTTATAATGAAGATAAGATTACCAAACGGTTAGGAGATGGGTTATACGAAACCCACTTAATTCGCCAGGCTATTTTTGCGCAGACAGGACGCCGGTTTATTACTAGCCATTTTTCTAGCGATTATGACCAGTTTAAATATTTAATGGATAATGCAGTCGCTACCAAAAATCGGCTGAATTTAAGTTTAGGGGTCAGTTTAACACCAGAGCAAGTAGCAGCTCTGACCCATGACATTGTGTGGTTAGAGGAGCAGTTGGTTGATGGGCATAAGGTATTAGTACCTGTCGTGTACTTAGCGCAAACCCGTCCAGGAGAACTAGCAGCTGATGGTTCGTTGATTATTGGGCAAAATATAAATCTGCTCAGTGGTGGAAACCTGGAAAATGTTGGTAGTATTCACGCTTATCAAGACCTGAAAATATCCGCAGCGAATGACATACTCAATACTGGCATTATTGCCGCTAACCAAGATTTAGCTGCGGTAGCCGGTAATAACATTATTAATAGCCAAGGTGGTCAAATTATCGCTAATACGCTGGCGTTAACCGCGGTTAACGGTAGTGTTGTTAACGATCGATTAATAACAGAGCATAAGAGTAACTGGTTTGAAAATCGTGAAATAATTGTTTCTGATGTTAGCCCTGCTTCAGTCATTCATGCTAATCAAGATCTAAAAATTACAGCCAATCGAGACATCTTAAACCAAGGCTCGGTCATCAGTAGCTTGGGTAATGCACGTTTGTTGGCGGGCAATGATATTGATAATACCGCAAAACAAAGCCATCAACGGGATGCTTATTTATTCCATAAAGGCCATGAAATTAAAGAAAGTATCCGTCAGATTGGTTCTAAGATTGACGTAAAAGGTAACTTAGCACTGAAGGCAGGCAATGACATTACTGTGGTTGCTAGCCAATTGAAAGCAGGTGGTCAGGTTAATCTAACGGCTGGTAATGATGTTGCTGTAGTTGCTGCGGCTAACGAAGATCACTACGACTATTACCGAAAAGGAAGTAGCTCAAAGAAAGTTATTAAGAAGGACTCTGTTCGTCACCAAAAAGCACTCGTTAGCAGCGGTGGAAATACCACTGTTAAGGCAGGTGGCAATATTCAATTGTTAGGCAGTGATATTGATGCTAAAGGCAATGTGGACTTAACCGCACAAGGTGAACTGAATGCTTTAGCCACTATTGACCAGGAATATTATTACTACGAGAAGAAAAAGAAAGGCTCGTTTGGTCGTAAAAAATTCCGGTTAGATAACACCCTTGATCAAACGGTAGTAGCCAGCACGATTAAGGCCGGTAACGATTTGACGGTGACTACCGGTGGAGACCAAGAATACCAGGCTGCAGAGTTAACCGCAGGTAATAAGCTGGCCTTAACCAGTGGCGGCAAACTGAAATTTACTGCGGCAAAAACCCAGCAGGTTGAGCGTCACGAAAAGAGCAAAAGTAGCTTAGTGTGGCAGAAAGCCAAAGGAGAAGGCCGTACTGACGAAACTCTGCATTACACCAAGATACTGGCTAAACACCCCATTATTTTAAAAGCGGCTGAAGGGATCGAGGTGGATGTTGAGCATGTTGATAATGCCACCATCGACCAAATGCGTGAACGCATTGTACAAGCAGACCCAAGCTTAGCATGGCTAAATACCTTAGCTGAACGGGGTGATGTGGATTACAACGCCATCAGAACTATTCATGAGAGCTGGGATTATGAGCACTCAGGGTTATCAGGGGCAGGAGCCTTAGTTGTTGCAATTGTTGTGAGTGTTTTAACGTATGGACAAGGTGCTCAATTGGCATCTGCTGCCTTGAGTTCCGCAGCAGGCAACACAGTCGCATTAACAGCTACACAAGCAGCTGTAGCTAATGCCGCTTTTACTTCTGCGGCCCAGCAGTTTGCGATTGGCACTATTAATAACAAAGGTAATATCGGTGCAGGCCTAAAAAATACCTTTTCTAAAGAAGGTTTAAAAAATATTGCCAGCTCAGGAATATCTGCAGGCCTACTCACAGGCTACGTTAATCCTGCACTGGGAGTGGATGTCACGGCAAAACTTAATTTAAAAAATATTAATGACATAAAACAGTTTGTCATTCAACAGACAGCAGAAGCGACAACTAAAGCATTCGTTAATAGTGCAATATACGGTGGTGATCTTGGAGATAACATTAGCCAAGGCTTGGTGAGTGCAGCAGGAAATGTTGCTTCAGGGCTTGCCTTTAATGCGATTGGTGACTTATCCGTTGAATACCCTAACCTGTTTGCAGAAGGCAGTCCGCAGAAAGTTGTATTACATGCTATTGCAGGAGGCTTAATCAGTGAGGCCACTGGCGGCGATTTTAGATCAGGAGCAATTGCGGCAGGTGCCAATGAGTTACTGATCGATAAACTCACTCAAAGCAAATGGTTTAAAGAAGGCGATCATGAACTAAAAGTAGAAACCCTTTCGCAGATTATCGGTGTGACTGCAACTGCACTAGAGGGTGGTAATCCTGAACAAGGAGCGAACAAGCTACAAGGTATAACTACTTAGCCCATGAAAGACTAGTAGCGGCTGCAAAAGAGCTAAGCCAGTGTGAAGACGATAATTGTAGTAGAGAAAAAGTAAGCAATTATATTAAAGAAAGCATACAAAATGATGATGAGGCATTTGCAGTCTGTTTACAAAGCCAAGAAACTTGTACTGACATTTCAAAAGTAATTAATCAGGCATATGATAAAAATGAAAATATAGATGTACAGTATGAGGCTTTAGGAGAAGGGTCATCAAAGTACTTTACTCTTCTGAGAGATCAAACCAATCCTTCAACAAAAGGCATAATTAGCCAAGCAGTATTGCAGCGCAACGCTGAAGTACTTAAAGAAATCTTAATTGAAGACTATGGTCTTACAAAAGAGCATGCTCAAGCAGCTACAATTACATTGGTTGGTCTGGGGGCTACTTATTTTGCTCGCAACTACTTTAAACGAAATCAGAAGCATGCAGGCCAAACCAGTAGTAATCACTATCAAACTGCATCGGCTTATGACAACAGAGTCGACTTTGAAAGGAGCTATGGAGTAAACTTTTCAAATCGCACTGAAGCAAACGCAGCATGGCGTGTATATAAACAAAGTAGTCGTAGCAAAGAAGAGCTAGTTATTGGAAGGTTAGATGATACTGCTGCTCGTGAAAAGCTTGGTTTCAGGCGCTTAAATGATTCTGACTGGACTATTAATGTCAATGATGCCTGGATCCAAGGGGGTATTGATGCGAGGAAAAAGTTTTATCTTGGTTCTAATATTGACTTTAAAAATTTAAGAACTGATAACCCCAAATACCCTACAACAGTTTTTTTCCGTGAGCTGAAGCAGTTACGGGATGCTGGATATAAGAAGGTTGGAAATTACATGGTTCCACCATCTAAGTAAGGTGATTTATGAAAGCCTTTGAAGAGTGTTTAAAAACTTTAGAAATCATTGATCATACAAGCTTAAGGTTTCATTCAAAATCAGATCTTATTACTGATATGCTGCCAAAGTTTATTAGTATTTATGAGGCATTATCCAGATCTGAAAGAGAAGAACTTTTTTATAGGGTATCAAGTAAGCTTGGCATGAAACTAGTTTATCTTGGCTCACTTGCTGCTGAACGAGCTATTGATTTAAACTCAGTAGAATGGATAAAGTATGGAATTGTTATGCATATTCTGGAGGGGTTTCGAACAGACTACAGAGAAAATATTCGGAACTTAATTTTTTTATATTATGCGAGTAATGAATTGGGCTTTAATTTCAAAAATATATGCAAGGGGTTGCTTGTTTTTGCTAAAAAAGATGTGCAAAATAAATTTGAAGATTTTTTTTGTAGAGACCCAAAACTAAATGATTTACGAGCTTTTGGCGTAAAAGTAGAAAAGAAAAATAATAGGACAAGGTTTGTTTCTATCTAAGTTTTGAGTTGGTTAAGGTTATAAATAAAATAGTAAGGACAGCTACTAAATTTTTAATCAATATAAGTATTTCTAAAAGTTAGTGGCATGGTGTGGCTATCGCTACCAAGCAAGTAAAACCAGGGCAATATAAAGATGATATAAATCTGGCTTTACAAGGTAGAAAACCTGATGGGACTGTTGTTGCTGATGGTTTGACTAGGGAGGGTTACATCTTGGAAGGGCAGATTGGACGCTTTCTAGACAATAAAGGTGTTTTACTGAGATACCAAGAGGTAATAAATAGCCATACACGTCCAAATGGAAAGCCTGTTGGTATTGGAGAAGTTGATGCTGAAACTCCTCGATTTTTATTCGAAGTTACTGCTAAATCTACACCAAAGAAAGTTAAGCAGTTAACTAAGCGAGTGAATAATACATTGATCAATCCTAACCGTAAACCTGTAATATTTTACGCTCCTAATGTTACTGCTCCTCAACAGGTAAAAGTGTATACAAATATTCCTGGAGTAAAATTAATCAGAAGTATGGAAGAGTTGACTGAGTTTGTTAATAGGAATGGGGGTTTCTAATGGGGTTGTCTGCATATTTAGTTTTATCTGATGAGCTTACGAATGAAATATTTTGTGAGTTCTGTACCAAGAATAACGGTGTTTTCATTGCTGAAAGTGACTCATATTCCTTTTCGGAAGAGAAGGGGAATGTGTGGGTATCAGTTTTGGGAGATGAAGAGCCTGTTTCGGGTGAGGAGATTGAGCAGTATTCACGTTTGCTTTGTGCTCCCCCTCGAACCCAAATATTATTTGAGGTCGGATGGGAAAGTAAATCAGAAGCTATGTATTTGGAATTGGCATTGAAAATGATGACTGCTTGGAATGGTATTCTTTGTGACCTAAATGAAAATTTTCTAACTAAAGCAGATGTGGAAATAAGGCTTAAAGCGATTGGTTAGTTCTATAATAAATTGAAACCTGAATGATAAACTCAAATTCTGCTCCTTAGCTAATAATAAAAGCTTATTAAATACTGTGGCCTCTAATCTAAAGCGGGACAAAATCACCCAATTGACATCTGTCGCTGTATAGTAATGCATCGAATTTATGGCGATTATATAAGGATACCATGACAAAGAATAATAGGGACAGCCATTAAATTTCGGAGGTAGCCTTAACCAGTACCAGTGTTGTTGCAGCCTATGCCTATGCCGCTAGCCAATTTGCTGTAGGTACGATTAATGGTAAAGGCAATATTGGCGCAGGCCTAAAAAATACCTTTTCTAAAGATGGTTTAAAAAATATTGCTAGCGCGGGTTTAACCGCAGGCTTAACGACAGGTTTCGTGAACCCTGCCTTTACTGGTGCTTCATTTAATTTAAATACATTAGAAGGTATTCGGAACTTTGCACTGCAACAGGCGGCTAATGCTACAACAGGTGCACTAGTTGATAGTGCCGTTCATGGCGGTAGTGTTGGTGACAACATTAGTCAAGGCTTAGTGAGTGCAGCAGGTAATGTTGCTTCAGGGCTTGCCTTTAATGCGATTGGTGACTTATCCGTTGAATACCCTAACCTGTTTGTAGAAGGCAGTCCCCAGAAAACAGTACTACATGCCATTACAGGTGGTTTAATCAGTGAGGCCACTGGCGGTGACTTTAAGTCAGGTGCAATTGCGGCGGGTGCCAATGAGTTACTGATTGATAAGCTCACTCAAAGCAAATGGTTTAAAGAAGGCGATCATGAACTAAAAGTAGAAACCCTTTCGCAGATTATCGGTGTGACTGCAACTGCACTAGAGGGTGGTAATCCTGAACAAGGAGCGAACAAGCTACAAGGTATAACTACTTAGCCCATGAAAGACTAGTAGCGGCTGCAAAAGAGCTAAGCCAGTGTGAAGACGATAATTGTAGTAGAGAAAAAGTAGGCAATTATATTACAATACTGTGGACAGTTTTTGAATTATAAAACATTGCTCTACAGGCCATGTACCATAGGAAGGAGGAGTTTATTGCATGTTAAGCCTCAGGCTATCTTGCAATAAAGTATATGAGAGTAGAGCACTCCCCCCGTAAACACTAACATACAACACCTATAAAACTGTCCGCAGTATTGATATTAAAGAAAGCATACAAAATGATGATGAGGTATTTGCAGTCTGTTTACAAAGCTAGGATCAATGTACGGCAATCTCTAAAGCAATTAATCAGGCATATGACACTAATGAAAATATAGATGAGCAATATGAAGCGCTAGGAAAAGGGTCTTGTAAGTATTTTACTCTTCTGAAGGATAGTACAAACCCTTCAACAAAAGGGCTAATCGGTCAAGCAGTATTGCAGCGTAATGCTGAAATATTAAAGGATATATTGATCGAAGACTATGGTCTTACAAAGGGGCATGCTCAAGTTGCGGCAGCTACATTTATTGGATTAAAAGAGGGATATACCGCTCGCGGTCTTTATAAAAATAAACAAAACCCAGATGTTACGATATCAGCAAGTACCCCCATAGAAGTTCTCTATGGAGCAAAAGAGCTTTCTAAGCGCCAACAAGTACTGTTAAGCAAGGTTCCTAAAGAGCTTTCACGAGTTATACTAAAAAAACGTGACATTAATGTTAATGATTTAGCCCATTTGACAGCCAAAACAGGTGACGAGTTTGCTCTGTTTACCAGAGGGGCGCAAAGACTACTAATTCGAGGAAACTCAAATGGAGTACGTTTAACTATTCAACAGTTAAAGAACCTTCATAAGCAAGGGTATAAATTCTCGGCACATACACATCCGGGCACATCAGATATAGCTAGAAAATCATAAAGTGACATAGTCGATTCGCTCAATAAACAGGCTGTATCTGAGGGTAGAGGCATTCTATTTATGCCACATTATAGATTTCCAGCTATATTACACTTAATGCTTCTGGTACTCCTGGAGATAGGCAGGTGATTAAAATTTTTAAACAAGAGCAAAGTTTAATCTTAAATAGTGCTGGCAGAAAAAGTGTGTATGATAAGCTTACAGATAGAAGAGTGCAAAAATGATAAAACTTAAAAGAGAAGAAGATGACAAAATTTTAGGTAAGCAGCAATGGTGGGATGTAGGTTTAAACTATGAGGCTTTAGTTAGTTTTGATTCAGAGCTTTGCTCGATTAGTGTTTCTGATTCAAGCAAGACTGACATATCAGAAGTGGTAGCTAATTTATTAAACTTTAAATTTAAAAAAAACTATAAGGTAAATTATGGAATGAGCTGTTGTTATATTGAAGTCCCTGTCAGTGAACTGATTAGTGTTTTAAATGAAATTGGCTATTTAATAGAGGCTAGGTAGTAATTATATATAAAAATAGTTTCTTTATCAGAGCTATGCTCTCAATTGAAATCTATATCATTGCAAGTTTTAGAAACTTGTATTGATAATGGATGTGAATCAGACGATATTCGAAACCTTCAGAATGAGCTGAAGTTAATAAATGAGCTATAAGGTATCCAGCTTTATCGCATAAATTTTTCAGTTTCCAAGAAGTTTAATTTCTGAGCACAGTTATCCTGCTAATGTGTGATTCATAGACATTATAGGTATACATATTAACATAAGAAAGCTAATATGAAACTTACATGTGCTGGGAGTGATGAGCCCCTGGCTTCTACATCAAGCTCTGATTGCCAAAATTTTCAGCTGGAAACACTACATCAGGAAACTAAAGCCCAAATCAGTCAAACGACAGTAGTGGAGGACAGCACTGAAACGATTGGCGGTACCAAAGCCATAGAGGCGATGGGAACGCTTAAACTGCATTCGGGCGGTACAGCTGAATTAGCCGCAATTGATAATCTCAAGATAGCTACAGGCAATGATAGTCATACTGTCGTAGGTAACGATATGCAAGAGCATATCAACGGGATTAAACACAGCCTGGCCAAACTGAAGCAAATCACCCAAGTCAAAGACGGCGGCAAAGTCTGGTTAGGCAACAAAGTGACAATGTACTGCAACTGCTGTCTGAGTTTATGGAAGTCGTTGAGTAAGCGTTTTTAGATCTTTCCAGTCATGGTCACACGCCTGCAGGGCCAACCAACAAACCCAGCCTAATACAGCAGGCGGGTAGTATTAATCAGCAAAACACTAACCTTAAAACAATGCTTTAGTGTGAATTAAAGATCAAAAGCTATATAGTTATAATCTGGCAAAATATAAGCAGCAAAAACTAAACGCTAGGCAATTGATTTGCAGTGCATAATCTCAAATATTTTTTAAGTTTATCTGAGATTATATGTATATATTTTTACTAAAAGTATATTTAATATCAAGAACAAGTATATTGCCTTGAATTGTTAAGCTCTATTTAAGGCTCTGGTTGGAAAATCACTGTCAATAAAATAAATAAATGATTTAATTTGGATTCTACCTGCTTGTTTATGGATAATAATCTCACAACTTCATCTTGGCTGAAAAAATCAAGATAGTTTTTTGCGCTTTTACTTAAATTACATGACTTGCATAGAGGGATGCAATTGTTAATATAAAGTCCATTTTTATGTCTCATAGCAAAGTTTCCACCCTGGGACTTTGGAAGCCAAAAATGGTCAAATTCTAATTGCCCCATTCCTTCATTACATTTGCAACAGTGGCCATTAAATGCTTTAGATAAAGTATAACGAATGTGTTGTTTATAGAATCTATCTATTCTAGACTCTCGAGAGTAATCACTTCCAACAATAAAATAGTTTGTAATGTCTGTATCAAAATGCAACTCCTTATTAATATATTCATCTAGAGCTTTACTTTGTAAGTCAATAACTATTTGTTCAGATATATTTTTATTAAATGGTGTGTTTGAAGTAAGGTTTTGCTCAAGTTTTTCTATTTTTATTTTTTTTAGTTGTTTGTTGTATAATTTTATAGCTTCTTTGTTTTTTTTAAATGGTTTTGTGATTTCAAGCTCTTTTGAAAGTCTAACTATATCTTCAGGTGATGTTTTGATATCATTATATATACCAGTCGCGAATCATTTCTAGGTTCAATAATACAGCATCATGTGTATAATCCACTGTATATGAGAGGATTTG
>NZ_JAPMOU010000079.1 GCF_028858535.1 Spartinivicinus poritis | reverse complement strand
CAGGTTTATTTTTATCATCTGGATCATTTAGGCACACCCCAAGAAATCAGCGATGCAAGAGGCAATATCGTCTGGTCAGTCCAGTACCGGGCTTATGGTAATGTAGCAAGAAAACAAGTTGAGCATATTCAAAACAACCTGCGGTTTCAGGGCCAGTACTTTGATGAAGAAACTGGCCTACACTACAACCGACACCGGTATTACGATCCAGGGTTAGGACGGTTTATTAATCAGGATCCAATTGAGTTGTTAGGTGGTAATAATTTATATAGCTACGTTCAAAATCCTGTACATTGGATTGATCCTTTAGGGCTTGCAAGTTACGTACTCATAGGAGAGGGGCAAGCAGCAGTAGAAGCATATGCAAAAAATATGAGGAAACTCAGACCAAATGAAGAGTTTAGAACAATTAAGAAAGACTGGACATCTCTTATGGAAAAGTCTGGGGCGGTAATGGAAAGGTTTGGCTCAAAAAATTGGGAAATAATTGCAAATGAAGCAAATGCTCAGTGGATAAGAGATAGACATAAAGAAGGTTATGTATTTATTGATATAGGTGAAGATGCTGCAAAACATAGAAGCTCATTTTATAAAACTGAGTTAAGAACTCTAGAAAAGTTGGGTGCTAAGGTTTATAAAGGGGCATCTAAACAAATTAAAAAGGCGAGAGCTGAAGCCCCTGTGAGCCAAAGACCAATATCAAAATTAGATTGCTAATATGCCAAAGATATTTATATTTATTCCTGTGGATGATGCCGAAATTGCGAAAGTTTTTTTTGTTGAAACTTTGGGTTTTAAGCAAGAAAGAGACTTTTTTGTACCTAAATGTGTAGAAAGTGATGAGATTGGGATACGTCTACAAATGGATAGAGAAATAAGGGAAAAGAATAGAAGTCAAAAACGAATTGCCTTATTTACATACTTTTTAGAAAAAAATTTTTTGTCATATTGTAAAAAAATAAGAGACCAGGGAGTAAAGTTTACATTAATGTGCTCTCATCCAGGTGGATATGCTGCCTGTATTCTTGATCCTTTCGGAAATGAAATACAGATAGAATCTGAAAGCTTTGATGATGAAGATCTAAGTATAGATCCAAATGATTGGCCTATATACAAGAGATATTAGTTTTATATGTTTATTGAGCATATCAATAAAGGAATCTGGACAATCGATCATTTTATATCATGTGATCAATGTGTCCAGCTAATTGAACAAGCTGAAAATATTGGTTTTGACGAAGCCACTGTGCGAACCCACAATGGCTATAAATCTATGCCGTTTGTTCGGAATAACGAAAGGGTTTTTCTTAACGATCCTGAATTAGCTCAACAGTTTTGGCAAAAGCTGGAGCAAGTTGAGTTTCCTATATTGGATGGTTGTACTGCGCAATGTTTATCTCGTCAGTTTCGTTTTTACAAGTACACACCAGGGCAGCGTTTCAAAATGCACAAAGATGGTCGTTTAAAGGAAGATGGCTTAGAAAGCCGGTTGAGTTTTCTAATCTATTTGAATGATGGCTATCAAGGAGGTGATACTCTATTTCGTGGTTTTAGCGTTAAACCAGAAACAGGCAAGGTGCTGATGTTTATCCACGAAACCTGGCATGAAGGAGAAAAATTAACAGAAGGTACAAAATATGTGCTGAGAACGGATGTGATGTATAATATTTGATTAGTAGTACTTATGGGTTGGGTTAAATAGAAGACTGGATCTTGAATAAACAATTTCAAAAAAAATTATTAGAGGCTTATCCTGAAATTAGACTTAAGGGTGATTATTTTTTCTTTGAGCCAGTGGATCATCTTTTAGGTGGTTTCTGTGCAGAAGTGACGAGAAATGGAATTTATATATCCGAGTTTATTTACCCTTTGTTTGATAGGTCAACCCAACTAAATTTGAATTTTAGTCAGCGTCTACCATACCCGGATAGCTTCATTGATTATGACCAGTTTGATAAAGAAGATAGACCTGCAGAACTTGTGAGGCGAATTGCCCCTTATGTTGATGATCTGAATAAAAAGTTGAACTTGAGTTATTTTTATGGGTACTTTCAACAGAACCCTAATTTATTGAAAAATGAGTGGACAATTAAAACTTATATTTTGCTTCTTGTTATTCTTGGTAAATTCTCAGAGGCAATGACTTTGATCAAAAAGACGCTTCAAAAACCATACACTGGTGTTCGAAAACAAATTACAAAAGAATGTCAGGAGCTTAAGGTTTTATTGGAAATTAACCCAGAAAAGGCCATGCAGTTAGTATTGAACTGGGAAAAAGAAATGATGGCTAGTTTGCAAATAAGCTAACTAAATTTACTATTAGTTGATAGAGTTGATTGTTTATTGTGCTTGAAATAAATTCAGTCAGTTAGCTTTATTAAAACTGATAAAAAATAACTATACTTAACTCAATTAGGTGAATAAGAGCAATAAAGTAAATATAAAAATAATGGTGATTGAAGAATTATCTAGTCACCTTCCTTAAAAAATAGTAAGTATGACAAAAATAGTGATATTGATTGGCTTTTTCCTATTATCAAACAACCTTATCGCTTTTAGTGATATTGAGTTAGGCTTGTTGAAGAAAAATAATGGTGTGATCCTGTACTTATTGAATACTTCCCTAGCAGATGTGTATGTTAATAAAAGATTTGCGATTGGGCCTGCTGATGGTCTAAATGAGGTTGAGCTTGTATTTACAAATGCCGATGGGCAAAAGTTCCTCTTTATGTCAAAGGTAAGAACCAGCCCTGCTTCAGAAAAAGACTATAACCTCCTTGGTGCTGATATGTTTGTTGGACGTTATTTCAGCTTGGATCAACTATCTAGGTATTATGCATTGGTGCAGGGTGAATATAAAGTGAAGGCTATTTATAAAGATAGACATTTAGTTGATAAAACAGCATTTAGTGAAAAGCTAGAGTCAAAGCCTATTTCTATAACTATAGAATGAAGGTGTAATAAGGTGAGTAAAGATGGTTTAGAAATATAAGGATGAGACGATATTGTTAATAATAGAAAGCTATGGTGTATCAAAGTATTGTACCATTGTCGGTTTAATATTTGTGATTAGCTGTACAGTGAAAAATAGGTGATAGTGCATTAACAAAGGAGGTATTTAGTTAATATTTTAGCGATACCTCACGCGAGTGCCTTTATCGACAGATAGACGAATTTCTTCTGGGCTTACTTGTTTGGGAAAGTACACACCTGATATTTTGGCATCAGCAAAGCTGGCGCCCTCTATATTGGCCTTGGAAAGGTCAACTCCTCTTAGATCTGCAGCACGAAAGTAAGCGCCTGAAAAATTGAGGCCATCAGCATTTATGCCTCTCAAGTCAAGTCCTCGAAAGTGTCCACCTGAGAAGTCGCATGTTTCACCTGCAGCTCGTTTTTTATTAAACTCCTTGACCTTTTCATCCTGTAGCAGGTCATACAAAGGATGCTGTATTGGTTTGGGTTGTAACATTCTCGTAGCCCACGTTGTTTCTCTTACTTATAAGAAGCTTAGAATAGTTGTGTCACCTCGGCTAGTGTGCATATGTGTTTTATAAACCGAAGCCGTCTTGTTCAAGATACCGTCAGATGGCGTAGAGGCCATAAACAATTACCTAAAGTAGGCGGAGACTAAAAAAACGATTATACTGCGATCTTATTATACTCAGGTTGACATTTTGATGATATCTAAAAAATCAGTTACCAATATATTGGCTTTAATTTTAGTAACTACTCTATTGAATGGTTGTGTGAGTACTATTATAGGTACTGCAGTTGATGCCACGATTGAAGTTGCTAAGGTTCCATTCAAAGTTGGTGGGGCTGTAGTTGATGTTATGAGTGATGATGAAGACGAAGATGATGATGATTAATTTGAGCCTTGGAGCCATCAAGGCATGTCAAGAAATTGCTCAAACTGTTCATCTAAATGCTTAGAACCTTTGATAAGAGATGCTCTTCGGATCATTACTCAGATTAAGAGGCTGTTGTCAGCCTCTTAGGTCAATTGAGGATACCTATTCTTTGAGCCTCGCGTAACCAGCCAGGAAACTCATTTAATAAACGTTCATAGAGTTCTTGATCTTGAACTTTTTTGAAGTCGTCAATAGGAAAGAAATCAGCATTGTCAATAGTACGCCCAGTTAAATCATCCAGCCTTTCTAGTACTCCATAGTTGGAGCCTCCCAACCCAACGAATTGCCAAAAAATGGGGTAACTTGAGGCTTGTTTGATAAGCTTCTCTATTGCTTTATCTTTATAGATACCTCCATCAGTAATAAAGATAATATAAGCCGGTAAATTTGAGTGTTGATAGCTTTCTATTATATCGCTGATCACAGGAGGTTCATTATTGCCAAAGCCTAAGTCTTCAATAATTTCAGAAATGATGGAAGAGAAGAATCTTTTTTTCTTGTTTTTCTTGGTAAGTTTCTCTATATAGTCATCTAAATTATCAAGTGATACATCAGCATATTTTTTAAATTTATCAGCAAAAGCCCATAGCTCTAATGCTTCATCATCGTCAAATTGAACTGCAAGTGTTGTAATTCGATCTAGAACAGCTTGTACGTTTCCATTCTTAAACTGGTTAGTCATGGAACCTGATGCATCTAAAACAAAAGCCACTCTAGCCCTGGTATCAGTAAGCTGCTTTTTCTCTAAGCAGACTTTAATTGGTTTGGCTAGATTAATTAGTCTGGGGGCTTTTGCTTGTAGTTTTTTTTCTAGATCAATGGACTTTGGGCTACTGACTGATGTAACAATGGTTTCCGTACTTGATTGGATGGGTTGGTTAGGAGTAGCAGTTTCTGCATCAGCAGGTGGTTTTTCGGCAATGTCTACTCCATATCCTGTTGCCAAGGGGGCTAGCCCTCCGTTGTAACCTTGACCGAGTGCTTTAAATTTCCAGTTGCCTTGGTGACGATACAACTGTCCCATAATTAGAGCTTTTTCTTCCATACCTTGGGTGCTAGGTTGATAGTGGGCAGTTCCTTCTAGATTTAGTCGAATACTTGTTGCAGAGCCAAAGTTTCCATTAGAATGGATAACAATCGCAAAGGCTATTTTATGTACATCAGCTGGAATATTATCCAAGTCGACAGTATAAGACTGCTTATTTGTACCTGTTGAAAGTTTTATGCAGTTATCCACCGAGGTTGGCTGGTTATAGAAAATAAAATCGCCATCTGACCTAACTTTTCCTTGCTCATTTAGCAAAAATGCTGAGGTGTCTATATCATCCTTGCTGACTGAAGGATGATCCCAGGTAATACTGATATTTATTTGGCTACAATCTATCTTTAGATTACCGCCAGATTGAAGTTCTATCATCTGTTTACCTTTTCCTGTATATGTTGGATGTGAGTATTTCTATACCAAGAGAGTAGTTTTTTGAAGGATTTACGTCGAGAAAAGCGTTTTAGTCAACACTTGTTTTGATGCACTATAGGTGGTTTAAAAAGTTAACTAATTGGTGCTGTTTGTTTTTTCACCATCAAGCATGAGTCTTCTTATAAAATCTACTTCATTAAGTAGTCAGGCGAGTCAATTGGCACTTTTGTGCTTATTAATTACAACTTTTCACACATTAATACACAATTACTGATTTATAGTTTTTCATTTAGTTCTATGCTCCTTTAACTTTTTAAAGGTTAAAGGGAATGAAACATGGACATATTCAAAAAAAACTATCTTGGACTGGTATTTGCTGCAGCATGTTTAACTTATTCAACAGCGAATGCAGCATGGACAAATGTTTATTGTGCAAAGGAAGATGGCAGTGATTGGTATTGGTTGAAAGATGGTGATGATAACCCTGTAACGATTTCTGGATATTGGGGCCGTTATCCTTTAGCAAACTTCAGGTATGCTCAATATTTCAGTGTGTACAAACGGGAGTATAACGAGGTTCAAAGTCAATGTAAGGATGATTATGTAGCACAACCTGCTGCTAATGATAAAAGTGGTTGGTATATTTTTCAGGTATATAGCCCATATGGTGATACTTATTATGCACCAGGTAAATACGATGTTTATGATCTAACAGCCCGTGAAATATGTCATTACGGGTTTTGCTAGATTGTTAATGCTAAAAGTAATTTAAATGCTTTTTTTACTTCTTTCCGGTCTTTTTTTGTTAATTTAATCTGGCTGTAGGATGATACTTTTTATTCTATGCTTTAACCAAAGCTAAAGCAGTAATAAGGGGTAGAAAACTATGGCCACTGCGCTGGAATTTGCACAGAAAGCAGGTGAACTATTTACATTACCTGATATTGTGATTCGTCTTCAAGACTTGATTGAAAGCGACAATGCCACTGTAGATGATATTTCTGAAGTAGTAATGTTAGATCCTGCGCTTACGGCTAAAATTTTAAAATTAGCTAATAGCCCGTTATATAATTTTTCTGCACAAATTGACACAGTTTCTCGTGCTATTTCAGTTATCGGAATGGCAGAACTATTCAACCTAGCCTTAGCTACCTCTGCAGTATCCTCAGTTTCAGAGAATGTAAAAGGCGTTGATATAGATTACTTCTGGCAAGTAGGGGTTCACTGTGGCTTGATTGGTAGAGAACTTGCCTCTGCCTGTAAAGTTAGAAAAAAAGAGAAGTTGTTTGTTGCTGGGCTGCTGCACGATATTGGGCAATTAGTCGCTTTAGATAATAATGCTGAACTTACCCAACAGGTATTGGAACATGCCTCTGGTGAAATTCCATGGAAAAAACAGCAAGAAGTGTTTGGCTTTAGTTGGGCTGAGTGCGGAGCAGAGCTTCTTAAGTTGTGGAAGCTTCCAGAAGACTTGTGGGTGCCTGTTGCTGAACAGCATGCATTAGCAACAAAGGGTAATAAAGAACAGGACTTATTTTCTGCAATCATTCATATTGCCAGTAGAGCAGCTAATCAAACACTGATGGCAACATTACCAGAAGAAAAACAATTTGATTATACTGCAACTATCGCAGATAACGCTTGGCAAACGACAGGCTTACAAGAAGAGCAGTTAGCTGAGGCTGTAGGGTTTGCTCAAATGGAAGCCATAAATGTGATTAGTATTATCTGCCCAGCCAGTGCTGCGGTAATTTAGCAGCCGTTATTTTTAGAAATACTGTTTAGTTAGGAGGGGTATATAGTTCATTTGGCTATATACCCATAGGCTTTTATGTGTTCTTTACCCTCGGGAGAGGACATATATTGAAGATACTGTGTTACATGTGGGTTGTTTTTATTCTGATCAATTATTAGTAATAGAGACCTTTTTATCAGGTATTCACCTAAGGTGACAGAGGCAACAGTTGGCTTAATATCATCAATACTTAACATTTTTATTTGAGTATACAGAGGGTCTGCTTTTAAGGTTTCTAACGTGCCTAATGACTCATAAGCGATTGAATTTTTGAGTCTTGCTACCAATGTCATCGCTTGTTTAGCCGTATCTACTTGTGAAGCCCCTAGTGAGTTGAATTGACTGGCATCCGCTGACTTAAAATACATTTTACGCCCTTTGACACTCGGTTTGCTCAATCCAAATAATTTTATGAAGGCGCTAAGCGAGCCATGGCCTTCTTTTTTAGAAATAAGTTGAATGTGTTGGTTTTTTAGTAAGTTAAAATTTAACTCTTTATTTAACTGATCCCAGTTATTGTATTTCCCAGAGTAAAGTTCGTTTACTTGTTGTCTTGTTAAGTTTGTTATTGGATTTTTGCTGTTAACGATTAAGACAATGGCATCTTCTGCAAGTGTGATTGCCTTAAGTTGTGGCCATTGCTGTAGCTCTGATTGTTTTAGGGGGCGTGAAGCCATTCCTATATTGGCTTCACCTTTAGCAACGGCTTCAATACCTGCGCTTGATCCTTTCGCGCGGATAATTATTGAAACTCCTGTTTGGTTTGTAAATTGACTCTCACTGGCTTTGACTATGGGAGCTACTGTGGTTGACCCGGTAATGGTAATAACCTCTTTTGCATAGCCAAAATTGACAAAGCTGCATAGTAGGCTCACCAGCAAGACTTGGATAAGTTTGTGTGGTGTTTTAATAGGCATGGCATAACTGCAAAATTTAAAGCTTATACAACTAGTGTAATTGAATTTTTATACTTTGTACGAATTATAATCAAAAAGACTTGTTTTAGCGCTGAGTCAAAAGCAGTCTTGAAGCAGGTATTGAAAAGATGGCTTGATTGGTTGTTAGTTAATTAATAGGAAATGGGTAAGCAGGCCAGCCACTTATCTAGGCGCGTCATAGGCCTAGACAAGCTTAGTGTGGTATAAAGAATCAGGATAAGAGTTAAGCCACCAGGCTTTTAACAAACTCAGGTGTTTCAAAAGTCACATCTCTAATTAAGTTACGAAACCAAATATGATCCGGGTCTTTGTCCATCCGTGGGTGCCACATCAATCCATAATCCAGCAAGGTTTTTACTGGACAGTCAATCATACAGAGATCTTGATTATCACTAATTAATCGACAAAGTGGAGTGGGCAAGGTTAGAACTAAATCACTTTGCTCTACTACTTCAGTCACTGAGATCACTAAAGGCATTTCTAACACGATATTCCGTTGTAAACCTCTTTCTGCCAGGGCTTTATCAATAATACGCCAATAGTTAGCATTGCCAGTATTAGCGATGTGCCGGTAGCTGAGATAATCTTCCAGCTGCATTTGCCCATCAGTAGCAGGGTGTTCTTTTCTAACAATGCAGCTTAAGTCGGTGGTACCCAGCTTCTCACAAATTAGGCCGTTGGTTTCCTCCTCAAATACACATAAAGCTAAGTCAACTTTACCTTGAACCAGGCTTTCGGGGTTATACTCGTGCCAGGGGCTAAGGGAAATTAAAGCGTCGGGTGCTTCTTCGATAAAGCGTGGCATCAGTTTAGGAAACACATAGCGTACACTTACGTCACTGGCTGCAAGCGTAAATCGCTGTTTAGCAAGAGAGCTACCACGTAGGCCAGCCGAAAATACATCCTGGGCATTTTGAACAATAAAAGCTACTTTATCTCTTATGGCAATAGATAACGGCGTTAACTTAAGTGTGTTGTCTTCTCGATAAAGTAAGTGGTCATGCATAATACGACGTAATTGCGATAAAGACTTACTCACATTAGATTGCGTCATATTCAGTCGATGCGCAGCACGTGTTACATTGCGCTCTTCATATAAGGCGTGTAGGCAAACCAATAAATTTAAATTAATTTCATGCAGTGGCTTCATGCTAAACATTGCAAAACCTGATAGTGAAGAGGTAATAGTTGACTAACCTGAGCAGTGGTAAGATTCAAAAGCTGTTCATCCTATCTACCCTAAGCTTTGCTTTAATGATCTTATATTTTGGGTAAATGACTGATTTTAGGTAAATGAATAGCTAGTCCGTTCATATGGTGATTATTCCATTGTAAATTCCATTTAGTTATAAGTATTTTATGTTTTTATTCGGAATATAGAAACAAATAAGTATCTTAAGCGTAATGTAACGATGTGTAAAGCTTCAATGTTTGTAAGTTAAGTGGTTCACTAATGGTGTGCTATGTAAAAGCAGAATCATGAAGATTCAATAGCATTATTTTTTTCCATTAGTTGAAGTAATAATAAATATGATCTATAGGAATACTATGCGGAAGCTACATCATTCTGTCATGGAGATCATGATATTTACTAAAATATTGATTATTTGATCATTAAAAGTATCAAGCAAGTTTAGCTAGGAGTTTGTAAATGAAAGTGAATGCTTCGGTCAGTGAAAAAGCAAAACAAAGAGATGAGATCGAAAAGCAAATTGAAGATTTTTTAAACCAAGGGGGGGAAATTACAGAAGTCCCAGTGCCTAGTTATGAAGAGATTCTAGATGCCATTCGTAATCGTTATCAAAATGCGTGGGGACGAGATCAGTTAACTAATTATGACAAGAATAGTAACAGCTCGTAATGTATCACTTGTGCTTTGACTATAATGATTTGACAATAAAAAATTACAAGACACGAACATATCAGTCATTTGTATTGATGGTATGTGCTGTAAGCCTTATGGAAGAGGCTTAATTGAGTATCTGTTTTTTAATACTGCTACCTTCCTCAAAATTTCTATTCAGTTAAAAAAATCGGTTTGATCTACCTTGCAAGTATAATTATGACAATTTGTTTACTTAATTAAGTTGTTTTTTTTAGCGATAGCTTCCACATTAATTCTCCGCATTGTCTGAGATAATTATCACAAGCTTCCTGAATGGTGCCTAGGAAAAATACTGGATAAATAGGCAAGCAGCTAATAGTTAACTAATAGCTAATATAGTCGAGCAATCACTAGTATAGCCAGGTAAATAGTTGATATAAGTCACACAGCAGTTAGTGTAAAAAGCAACTGATATCCACAGCAGGTCGCATCAAAAGCAAAAATACAGGATATAACTGTAATGTTAAGGTTTTTCCTGTACCTGACTTGCTTTATAGGTTAGCCCAATTAACAACCCTAAAGTGAAGAGCATTTAGTTTGTGATGAATAAGTGGTATCGCTCATCATTAATTTTGTTGGCTATTTTATTAAGTGCTGGCTGTGTCTCTCCTGATGACCAACCTGCTGTAGCTAACCCAGAAAGAGCAGAAAAAATTCTATTAAAGTGTGAAGCCAAAGCACAAACCCGTTATGAAGCAGAAGGCCCTGCGGCTGCTGAAGCAGTATGGCAAACCAAAGCTTGTAGTACAGCAAAACAAGTAACAGAGCAATATTGGCAAAAGCAGCGGGATATTCAGTTAAGTCGTAATCGCTTTCAGCAGGATGATGTGTTTGCAGCGATGGACTGGACAGAGTTTTTCTATAAGCGCCAACAGTGCGGTTATCAGCAGCAAGCCAGTCAATGGTTCTGCTCAGCTTATCCACAATGGCAGGAGCAAATGCAGCAGGCTTATCAGAAAGACTTGCAAGCCAATGATTTTGACTTGTTAGTCAGTCGTGTTGAAAAGTTTTGCTCAACTAAAGACTATAGTGAAATTAATTGTGCTATCTGGCGTGCAGCACTCACTGATAAAAAACAGCTTGCCTATAACAACTATTTGTCGAATCAACAACAATTGGAAACAGACTTTTATACTTGTAAGTCTCGTTTTAGCCAATTAAAGCAAGTAGCTACCAAGAGCAACAATAAACAGAAGCTGTTAAACTTCCAGTTTTATTCATTACCATGCAGCCTGGTATTACAAGCTGCATCTCGAACTCAACTGGCTTATACATTTTACTGAGCCAGACCCACGGGTGTTAACCCTGATTGATATTTCGCAATCAGGGCAGCCTTTTTCCTTTCCCACCTGGTGATGGGGTCTCGTTTAGCCCACTTGGCAAATATTTCATGTTCTTGTTTTGATAAGGTAATGTTGTATTTCTTTGCCATATACAAATAAACCCGGGCAATATTGCCTCGAATGCTAGGCTTGGGTTCAATTTGGTCACGTTTAAAATCAATTTCTATGTCGCACTGACCATAATTTCGGTATTCACCTCTTACTGTTGCAAAGGCAAAGTTTGAGCGGTCTCCATTAATCTCTCCTATTGCTGGCTCAAGGTTATGTAAGTCAGCTTCCATTTTCCGGAATTGTTTACTATGTTTTTGGCAATATTTTCGACCTCCTTGCTTCCAACAGTCTAATTTACGCCCAAAATAGGAAGCAGGCATAATATGCTCCCACTCTATTCGATTAGCACGCTCTTGGTTTTGTCTTGTTTGATAACCACAGCTATGATGGTTTAGTACTAATTTGTTGTTTTGGTAGTAAAATTTGCAGCCACAATAGAAAGTGGTCGTTTTATTTTTATAAATTTCTTTTAGAATTTTTTTAGCTTGATAAAAGTTAGTAGGGCCTTTATTAAAAGCAGGCTGGCTAGTTTGGTTTTGGGATACAGCTGTATTGCTGTAAGCTAATATAAAGATACAGGCAAGCATCAGTTGTTGTTTAATCACAGAATAGGCTCCGAATAATACTATACAGGTCTGGTGTTTTGTTTTTTAAATTTTAGTATAACTGGGAGATTATGACGATATTCCTATTATGGACCTACTTGGAAATGATCATGATATTTTAGAGAAGGACTAAACTACCTTTAATCAAATTTATAAATAGTCTGGTAGTCTTCAGTTTTTATGAAATCAACTAATGCTTTATTAATAGTGTAAACATCTTGATGTGTTACAGATTTCTTGCTGAACATAAAATGAACAGGACCGCTGGAAACAATATAAGGATGTATTTCGAGTTTATCTCTTATTTTTAATGTTTCAGCTTGGCTATGTAAGTTGTACATATCTTGTAGTACACCGTCAGTGCGCTTGCTAGCAACCATGAGTAAGCCTTGCTCTGGTTGTGCTACATTTATAATGAAACTCTTAAAATCAGAGTTATTGTTGTATAACTGCTCGAATTCTTCTCCATAATAAGAGCCTAAAGTAATTGCAAGCTTCATATTGTAAGAAATGATATCAGCCAATTGCTTAAGTGGCCAGTTTGCAGATTGGTCCTTACGTACAAAAATACGCATTTGCTCTTCACGATAAGGTGATGAAAAGTAAGCGTATTGTTTCCTTTCGGAAGTAATTGATGCGGTTAATACAACATCTAAGCTGCCTTTCTCTAGCTCTTTTAACGAACGTTTCCAATTAACGATAATAATTTTGTATCGACAATTAGCTTTTTCAAATACTGCTTTTAAAAGAGAGATATCAAGCCCAACGAGCCAGCCCATTCAAGGCTAACCTTTAACCAATTGTAATAACTTTGCTGTTGACACATGTTTATGACTTATTCTTCTCACAGGCTTAACGCCTGG
>NZ_JAPMOU010000078.1 GCF_028858535.1 Spartinivicinus poritis | reverse complement strand
AATCATGGGTAATGGATTAGCTGAGTTTGCAGATTAGGTACTCAGTTACACCTAAAAATGATTCGTTATGGGTATAAGTCATAAAAAACTACTTCATTGATAAATGTTTCTAATTCTTTGTTTTTGAGAAACTCTAATGGTAGCTTCAGTTCATTGAACCTAATTTCCTCAGAAATGAGTATTAGCATTGAAAGTATTACTGCATAGTTAAATAGTCCATGTTTTGATCGTATGAGTTCAAAAAATATCTGAGTATTTTCATTGTTCCAGTCTAGTTTTCCATCAGCAATTTCGTCTTCAAAGTCATCTCTATAGCGATATAAGAAATCAATACAGTCATTAAATAATGGTTCCTGTTTTATATATTTATGAACTTTTTTTACTCTCGGTTTTTCTAGCTTGCTTTGTTTGAATAAAAGGTTGTGTTTATCTAGAATACAAAAAGAACGGTTTAAATTGAAAATTAGTCCATTTGGTGCTAATGTATTTTCTTTTTCTTGGTTTTTTTGTCCAGAAAAGACTAGTGCAATTAACCCTATTGTGAGTGCTGATACAAATATTGTAAATATTAAAAAATTTGGTGAGACGGTCAAGGAAAGCATACTTAAAAAAATAAATACAATAATTGCGGTGTAAAATTTTGCTGTATTTTTCAAGGTAATGCTCCTTCTTGAAATGAAAAAGGCCGATATTATAGCATTTCAATATTTAATGTGAGCGTATTTTGCTTTGAGTTTGCTGATTTAAATAATTAAATTACATTGAGTTGTAATATAAAGGTATTTGCTTTGTTACATTGATCAGCTAATTCATAATCGAGCTTTGTATATATCCATATATTAGGTTTTTTCCTTTAACTGTCTTTCAATAGACTTTTTGAACTCAATAGTTAATTCATTAATATCTTCAATGTTAATGAAATCTTTCTGAGCACATAGCTTGATCAAGTCTTTTACAGCCCATTCAGGTAGTTCTGCTGAAGATATTGGGTCAAAAGTACCATCGGCATTCCACCAGGCTAACCGGACAGCATTTTCAGAATGACTATGCTTTACTCCTGCACTTGAGTTTCCTTTTTTAGGTTGATAGTCTGTTAATGCGAACTGAAACTCAGCTCTTCTTCCATCAGGGTTAGGATGTTTTTCAGTAATATTTTTTGAGTAACTGACTTTCATTTATTCCTCCAAATAGTTTTAGCTGAGTTTAATACATACCAGAAGCGAGCTGGCTTAAACCCTTCAGGCCTGATTCCATTATCATAGTTAAGAAAAAGTCTTTTCTACTTTTGCTTCCATTTTACTAACCCATAATTTACATGTAAGAAACTCCTTTGTGGAGTCACTGCTTACTTTATAATTTTAGCTTTATTTATGTTAGTGTCTGTTAATTAATGTTGGTAATCTATGTGATAGTTTTTTAACAAGCACAAGTCTTTTTGAATAATTGATTGTTAAGTGCTTATTCAGTTACCTGTTACAGTCGTTTATTAATGAGTAGTTACAATCATTTCCTATCAAGTAATTAGAAGATTGGAAAAAAGCACTCATCCTCCCCTCAACTGCGGGTTTTACGTCATAAAATTTTGTGCAAATATAATCATGGCAATAATTAATCGCTAAGCCTTGTTGTGTAAGGGCTTTAAGGATTAATTGTTATTTCACAAAGTGAAAAATTATCTCATTTTAAGCAAAAGAATACATTTTCAGTGCAAATTATTTATTTTAAGAAAACAAAAGTATTGTCGTATCCAATATAAGTGGCATTTCTCAGTTTTTAGACTGTCGTATCTAACCTTAATTTCTTTTCTTACTTTCTCAAGTAATGGGCTTGCCATGATCACCTCCGCACACATTACATAGCTGTTAAGGTGAAATGATGCTGTATATAAACTCAGTATTAGTAGATAGACGTAAAGTGACGCAATATATTACGTCACTTTGACGTATAAGTATTGTTTAAATGACGATCAATTGCATATAAATCAGTTAGTTGAGTGCTTCATACCATCATTATTCTAGTAATAAGTTTGTGGCTTGGTTAAAATGTGTCCGGTTTAGTTTGACCAGAACAATCTGTCATTAGGAACTTATGCGCATAGTTGCTCAAACTTAGCTAGTGTTTTATAACTCTCTCGATAAGTAAACCTCTAATGAGGGATAAGAAATATTTGGGGTCAATGCCATATCACCTGATAGTGGAAACCCTCGATAAAACGTTGCTCAAATTCTAAAGATGGTTTAAAAAATATTGCTAGTGCAGGTTTAACCGCTGGGTTAACGGCGGGTGTTGTGAACCCAGCCTTAGGCATTGATGGCAGTACATCATTTAATTTAAAAAACTTAGCTGATATCCAGAAGTTTGCCCTACAGCAGGTGGCTAATGCCACGACAGGTGCACTAGTTAACAGTGCTGTTCATGGTGACAGTATTGGTGACAACATTAGCCAAGGCCTGGTGAGTGCGGCAGGTAATGTTGCTTCAGGAATTGCCTTTAATGCGATTGGTGAGTTATCTGTTGAATACCCTAACCTGTTTGCAGAAGGCAGTCCGCAGAAAGTCGTATTACATGCGATTACAGGAGGCTTAATTAGTGAGGCCACTGGTGGCGATTTTAGGTCAGGTGCAATTGCGGCAGGTGCTAATGAATTACTGATCGATAAGCTCACACAGAGCAAGTGGTTTAAAGAAGGTGATCATGACTTAAAAGTAGAAATCCTTTCACAGATTATCGGTGTGACTGCAACGGCATTAGCGGGTGGTGATCCTGAGCAGGGAGCGAAGATTGCGCAGCAGGCGACACGATATAACTATCTAAGCCATGCTCAACTTGTCAAAGCTGCGAAAGAGTTTCGTCAATGTAAGACAGATGAATGTAATAAGGATGTACTTGCTAAGTATTTGCAAAAAAGCTTTGAGCAAGATATAGAAGCAATTTTTGACTGTAAACAAAATCTACAATCGTGTAGAGATGTTTCAAGGCTTGTAGCCAATGCTGTTGGCAAGTCTGATTTTGTTGAGTGGCAAGATCTAACACTAGGGGATGGATCATACAAAGATTTTGAACAGTTAAAGTTTCTTAGTAATACAGGTTTTCAAGACAAACTTAACTTAGCAACCGCTGAGCATACCGGTGCAGCTGTATACGACATGATGGTTGCCAATGGTTATTCAGGAGATCAAGCTGAGGCTGTTAAAGATGCATTTAAGTTATTAGTAACAGCTGGTGTTGGGTATAAGCTGTTTAAGAGCATTAAGGGGCCTAAAACAAAGGAATTTAATCTATCAAAAACTAGTTCTCCAAAAGGTAAAGAGTTTAATGGAACTGTATATCGGTATGAGTATCCTAATCGAGTCAGTACGACTTGGACACAGCATAAAGGGAATATAGACTCTGAGCATCGGTATACAGATGCTGGAAGTGGTGGGGTATATGCAGGTACAACTCAAAATACTGCTAAGAAAGAAATAGAACACTATAATGCTTTACAGGGACGAGTTGCAGTGAAAAAAGAGGTGAGTCTAAAGAATGTATTGGATCTAACTGATCCCAAGGTTAGAAAAAAACTTAACATTACCCTTAGTGATATTAGTGGCGATAGCTACCAAAAAACCCATCAAATTGGTAAGTGGGCGAAAGAAAAAGGCTATGATGGAATTTTAGCTCCATCTGCACGAGATCCTAAGGGCTCGAATATTGTAATTTTAAAAAATGATTGAACTATCAAAACGATTAAAGATACTGTTATCTGAATATCCAGGAGATATTAAGTGGGAAAGATATGCATCAAACTTACCTGAAATTGATACCCTCAGAGAAAGTAAGTTAAAAATCGACAATGATTTATTTAAGGCTATATATTGGTCAATGGGAGAAGATTTAGAACGAGTAACTAGTTGGCTAGAACAAGGGGTTCCAGCTCTGGATGGTAACAGCCCTTTAGAAGTCATGAAATTAAAAGAGGGACAAAAAATAATAAGAACAATTATTATGAGAATTCCATAAAATGAGCTACGAGGAAAAATAAAAGCGGGAGATATAGTAACAGCTGTAAATCCTTCTCCTCAGCAGTTGAAAAACTTTGGCTTATGAAAACCATAGAAAGTTTGGGTATTTACTGGATGTTTGAAGAGTACTCTGGTGGTGAAAAATACCAAGATGAGGTTGATGGGCTTATTTTTTACGGTTATTGGTTGAGAGGATCAGAGAGAGAAAATTTTGTTTATGATGATGTTTTTCAACTAATTTGGGGAGAAGGCAGAGTTGAGACAAAGTCAAGGAAATGGGGTAATGCTGGTATATGTAATTTCTCAATCGAAATATATATAAAATGTTGGCCTATTGAACTTGAATGGAAAAAAAAGATAGAAAGTTCATTAAGATGGTTTATTGATAATGGGGCAGTCATCTCATGGTGCGGGGCAGAGTATTGTAGTCCTTCTCTAGAAGTCTTTGACCCTGATAACAATGCAGGGTCAATCTATGCTGCATTTACATCGGAAACAGGTTTAATTTGTAACTCTGAATTACATGAAGAATATCAAGAGCTAAATTCAGATCAACTTAATAAACTAAAAACAATCATAAATAAAAAATTTTAATTTAATACTTCTAATGACAATGCTTTAGAGGGGTGTTAGCATTTGATAGAGTTTTGACCAACTAACCTAACTTTAAGGGTTGAAACTCCTAGCTAGAAGGTAAGCGCCAATTCTTTACTTAGCATTACCCATAAATATCTTGATAATCTTCAACCATTTCCCCCAGAGCTTAATCCAGTAGAACAGAGATGGGAAAAACTTAGGTGCGGTTTGGAGCATAGGCAGGTAGCGGAAGAGTAATACGCTTTACGATGTAAATAAAAACACCTGTCAATAATAAGTTAAGTGCCAGGCTAAGCATTGCCACTGTCACTATGGCTCCTCCTATTCCATAGCTTAGGGAAATGACTAAAATGCCTGCACCGACCTCACCCCGTGGCCACATTCCAATAGCCACAGCCAACCTTTCCCGCCAATGAGCCTCCTTCCGATAGCAAACCGCGGGAAACATCTTGCCTAAGTTCGAGATAATTGTAATTGCCAAAACGTGAAATATGATTTCAGGCCAGTCCATCGGCGGTTGCGATGCTGTGATACGGCCAACATCTTTTGCTCCACCAATCTCAGAAGCCGCAGCCTCTGCTGCGGTGCTTCCTGCTGCGTGGAGTGTAGGTTCAATAGGTGCCATCATTGCTCCGCTCTGGGCAAGATCGGTTCCAGGGATCTTTGGCATAGACAGGCCCACAAGGACCATAAAAAAACCAGCAACTAATGTAGATACTTGTCTTTCTGTACGAGTCTCTATCTCGGGATGGTGATCGCTTCCGCTAGCCCCATTGTAGCATGGATAAGCTATGATCGAACCCAGTACGAAGGATGGCAACAATACCTCGATGTGGATGGGTATTGACTCATCAATCAGTTTAGAGCTTGTGTAGATAAGTTCACTAACGCCAGCGATCACCACTGCATAGCCAAGTACCCACTGCCACTTGATAGGAATACGCACCTTATGAAGAAATACATAAGCTGCGGCCAGCATCACTGTTATGATCACTACGATTAGTCCCAACTGCCAAGCAAAACCCAGCATAAACATCTTGAGAGGGATCATTAGCAATACTGTATCCAAATCGTCGAAAATAGCGAGAATTCGGGCTTTACGGAACAGCCAAGTAGCACCTAAACCGGCTGCCACCAACATCGAGAACAGCACTCCTGCAGACGTAGGAGCAGCAAATCGCCCCGCTAACAGCGTCTCCTGCCATGCGGCCAATGTTGTCCAGGTATCGGCAGGCAACATAACAAAAACAAAGTAAAATGTGACAAATATCCAGGGGAAGCTGGCTGCAGTGAACGCAACAACATAGTCCCAACCGTACTGTTTGAGGTTTGACTTATCAATGTCAAATTCATAGCCAACACGAATCATAATGAAGGAAAGCCCCACCATCGTCAGCACTCGAATGACATCGCCAACGGTAGCGTAGGTAGGTCCGATTACTCCAGGCAGCCACTGAGATCCAAGTAACCCCAAGAGTAATAAGATAGAAAAGAGTAAAACTTTTAACATGTAGAGTTCGTGTCTCTGTTAGGTAGCAACATTCACTGCCTTACATTTTAAAGTCAGCTTCTAAATTATCGGTTGTACTCATAGATTTCAGATTAGGAACTTTTGGTACTATTTAACAGGAGGAATGACTAAACGATATTTACTATTAGGCGATCAATAGAGCAGGTGCTAACGCAACCTATTCTTCAGAATGGCTTTTTCTTGGTAATTTATGGATTAACCAGTATCCGATACTCATTGCCAAGACGACAGCGCCTAACGCCATAATATAATATGGGTCAGGTGCTTCATGGTCTAAAATGATGACTTTTCGTGCAATGGCCATTAAGGCGGTAGCCATGACGATTTTGACATGAATAACATTTTCTCGTAAGTAAACGGTAATATTAATGAATATTTCAATGGCAATGAGTACAGCTAAAAATGCACTAAAAGCAGCCAGCATATCTGAGATCGTCAGTATGTATAATGGCGGGGACATTAGTTTTTGGTATAACGTCCACCCCACATCAACCACACCCATAACGATAACAAACACCATTAAAATAGCTAGTAACCGCACTGACCAATGAATAATGGTATAGAGCGGCTCAATTAACTTTTCATTGGTTTCGTTTTTCACTGTTATCTCTATGTTACATAGTAGAAAATATACATCATTTAATGTTTGTTTCTGATGACTGGGGATTTAAAAGTACTCGGCTTGAGTGTTATCACCGGACAAGTGACCGAGTCAAGTATACTCTCAGCCCGATTACCAATGATAAAGCCTGCAATACCAGTTCGGCAAAGGGTTCCCATCAATAATAAATCAATTGCATTGTCATCAATGTATTGTGGTAGTTGATCTTCAGGCTCACCCTCTATCAATGCCGACTGCAAAGATAAATCTTCAAGATCAATATGTCTAATCAGGTTTTTCAGGGTAATTTCCCGCTCTTTATGCTCAACATCAGCATAACAACAAATTTCCGTTTCCTTAAGTCGCCCCCAGCTGCGAAAATAGGCTTCACCTGGTAGTTGCCAGGCGTGAAAAATATGCAACCTGGCATTGAGTGAACGAGAAAGATAGGCAGCATTCTGTAGTATAATAGTATTTAACTCAATACCCTCTGGTGTTGGTGCAGCCAAATCAACTGCTGCAACAATTTCTTTAATTTGAGCCTGCTTACTCCGGGAGGTGGTCCACACGGGAACAGGCGATTTACGCATGAGGTGCCTAGTTGTACTGCCTGATTGGGCTACATGATGCTTATGTCCTCGGTTTGCATCGATAGCAATTAAGTCATAGCCATGAGTGAAGGAAAAGTTAATTATTTCTATAAATGCTGTGCCAGACGCAACCTCAGTCGTAAATTCAATATTAGGGTAGAGTCGTTGTAACTGAGTAGCATATGCTGATAATTGCTGCTCTTGCTTATTAAAAATCCCATTCATCAAATCTTGAGCAAGATCTTGCTGAACATATTTTGCCAGTCGAGCAGCCGTCAGATCCTCTACAATTGAAAAGAATGTGACAGTAGCTTTATTAGCATCAGCCAGCTGGAATATTTGATCAAATTGATCACTAAGGGTTTGGTTGGGAGCCAGCGGTATGAGTATTTTATTGATTTTCATCATCAAGCCCTCTTTTTGCTTTCATTCATGATATTTCCTAAGCGAGTTGATTCGCTTGATAAATCCATATTAAATAACTGCTATAACCAATGACCAAAAAGCATCCTGCAAAGCGGCTAAGGCTCGTTTGTCGTTTAACAAACCCAACGATAAGAAATAAAATAATGGTACTGATTAATAATATTGAGTAGTCTCGAACTAATACGGTAGATTCTATCCATGTAGTTGCAATTAAACCTGGTATAGGCAATACAGCTAATAAATTGAATAAGTTTGAACCAATGATATTACCAATGGCCATCCCATGGTGCCCTTTTACCGCACTGGTTATAGAGGCTGCTAACTCTGGCAAACTGGTGCCAATGGCAACAATGGTTAAACCAATCACTAATTCACTTACTCCTAAGCTACTAGCAATATTAGTTGCACCCCATACAAGAATTTTAGCGCTGCTTAATAAAACAATCAGAGCAAATACAAACCAACCTGTTATTTTCCACATAGGTGAGTGGTTAATGTCTTCACTCGCAATATCTGACTCCTCAGATAATGAAGAGTCACTATTTTTATAAAACAGCAAATAAAGTGTAAGAATTAAAAAAAACAGCAGTATAAAACTATCAATAAGCGTGAGCTTTAGATCATACAACAAATAGCCGATAACCAAGGTGACAATAAATAGCATTGGCAGTTCACGTTTGACCAATGAGCGATCAATAGCAATAGGTGCTACCAGCGCAGTAATACCCAGGACCAGCCCAATGTTGGCAATATTTGATCCTAGTGCATTTCCTATAGCAAGTGATCCTGAGCCTGTGAGCCCTGCAACAGCTGATACCACGATTTCTGGGGCAGAGGTGCCAATAGACACAATAGTTAGGCCGATAACTAAAGGAGACACATTAAAACGGTGGGCTATAGAGGCAGAGCTAATGACGAAGCGATCAGCACTCCATACCAAAAGGCCTATTCCGACAATAACGGCAAGAGAATATAAAATCATTTTTGTTCAGCTACCCATTTAGATTAACGATCTGATAAATGAAAACTTCTATCAGATCGCTATTTTCTATTAAATACGCTTAATTTATAGCTTTTCAGCTATCGCACTTATTGTATGGCGACCTGCTGCAAAAGCTCTGTTACATTTTTATGTGGCATTCTTTGAGGGAAGTGGACTTCCCTAGATTGATCTTGCGGCTTGGACTTAGACTCAGCGTCTGAAGGTATTTGATACACATGATACGCTTCAGCTTCAATGGGATCTAACGCAGTATCTAAGTATTTATAGTTTTCAGGGATAGGCGCATTGGTTTTGACAACTTTAAACTGGCAACTAGACTCTGGGGTCGTAATAGCTAATGACTCTTCAATCCATAAATAAACGGCTTTTTCAACTAACAGATATTCTGATCGGACAATGCGATAACCTTGCTTCAGTGTTAAGGTGTTCATACCATCTTCTAAAAGGTATTTATGTATTGTTTTCATTACTCGATCCTCCTATTGATTACGCTTAAGTTGAGTTTGGTCCAGTATTAAGATCGAGAAAAGCAGATTAAACCGTTTTTGCTATTCGGTTTTTTCGATGTATTGTTGGCAAGGTACTCTGAAATGCTGACTATAGCACCTCTGGTTTGGCGAATTTAGTAAATTATTCTATTGAATAACAAGAGGCAAACTGTATAGCGTCAGGTAGTGTGAGGATGTAATGAGAATCTTACTAATCATTATTGAGGTAATGCTGACCACATCTCTTATAAGTAAACTGTATGCTGAGCAAACGTTAAGGATTGCAACGGGAGAGTTTCCACCATATAACTCCAAATCTTTAAAACATGGAGGTCTTATGCCGCATATCATTAAAGAAGCATTTGCTATAGCAGGTTATAAAGCACAGTTTGAATTCTACCCTTGGAAACGCGCCTATCAAATGTCTGCAGATGGTATTGTTGATGCAACTGCTCAATGGTTAGACTCAAAAGAGCGTAGAAAGCATCATTTCTATAGTGACCCTATTGTTGAAGAGCGAACAACTTGGATTTATTTGAAAGAAACAACTTTCGACTGGGACAGTTATGATGATTTAAAAAAATATCGAATAGCGGCTATTACTGGTTATACATATACACCTGAATTTTATGATGCAGTTAAGAATAAAAATATTAAAGTACAGTTTGTTTTGAGACTCGATCAGAGCTTAAGGTTAGTATTAGAGAAACGAGTCGATTTAACTTTAGAAGATATGGATGTCGCTTACTTTAAGTTGAGAAAACTGTTTCCTGAAAATGTAGTGGCTCAATTCACAACACATTCCAAGCCAGTTCAAATTAGTTACAATCATCTGTTGATTTCAAAAGCTAAGCCTGATGCAGAAAAAGTACTAAAATTATTCAATTATGGTTTGCACAAATTGAAAGAAAAAGGCGTTATCAATAAATATATTGATAACTCACGTAAAGGACTCTACTAATATGTTGAGTTAATTCGAGGCTCCAATTTTCATCAGTATAATCGTTAATCTAGATTCTCTGGCTAACCTTATATTAGCAACATTACCCATAAAATGGATAAATATTATAACACTATTTTTATTCGTTATTTGAATTTTACGTGGGTGTTTTAGCCTAATCGGGATGAAATCACTTAGTTTAAATATATTGTCTTTTTACAAAGTAACTGTATATGTATTTATGATCTTCACCCCATTTAATGGACACCTGGCTTATGCGCATAACCCACAACGTACCCTTTGTCACTCATAACGAATGGCATTGAATAGTTGGCACCCTCTATTCGGATAAAAAAAACAGGCGTCTTGATTTGATAGAGCCTACCGCCACAAAGTGCAGGGCATGGGTCACCGGCTTTATAATCAGGGTTACTGAGTACAATAGTATCCATCTTTTGCTGGAGCCATAAACAACAGCCTATGACTAAGGCTTTGTAGGTTTCTGACAGGTTTGACTGCTTGATGTAATTGCTCAAAGTCGTCAATGGTTAATCTCTCAATCCTGGGTGATTTCACTGCAATGTCAACTGTTTTCAGTTGGATAAAAGCAGCTTATTAGAGAGGGTAAGTCTTGATAGACGATATTAGCCGTATAGTGTGTAAGTTATTTACTGTAACTCATGATAGCCGGGGGTGCACGAATGAAGATATTTGCCTACAAATTTAGCTCTGTAAGTGTGGAGCTTATTTTTTGTTGAACTTCAACCCGATGTAGTTATTTAACGAGAGAGATATTTGGTCACTTCGTTACTGTAGGGTGACATAGTTGAGTACTTTTTCAATGCATCAAAGAATTTTCGATGAATTTTATCGGTATTGAGCTGAGTTTTTTGCAATGTTCCACAATAAGCGCGGAAGGACAGATACTGGATAATGGCTGAGGAAACTTGGTATTCAAAGATTTGATGGTCTGGGGCATCATCTCGCAATGGACTGAAAAATGTGCAGCAGGCATCCATCATGCCATCAATCGAATGCTCGATATCATCTGTGATCAACTCTTTTGGGACCTTTTGAAGTTGCGAGCATATAAAATCCAGCATACTAAGAGGTTGGCCGATTATCGCAGCCTCTTCCTCTGATTGAACGAGAGGGATCGGTTGTGTGACTATACTGGCTTGGATTTTATGGAAGATAATTCTCTGGCTCAATGCGGTAAATGTTTGCCAATCGAGGTCGAAGTTTTGAATTGTTAATTGTTCTTGTAAAGACGCAAACTGCTCAGCTTCTTGCATTGTTAAGCCAAACTCATCTTCAATTGCTTTAGCTTCTTCTTCTGACGTGAGTGGTTCTGTTTCTTCACATTCATACTGCTCTGTATCATCAATGAATTCAAAAGGAATTTCAGCTGCTTCAGCTAGCTCATCAAGTTCATCTTCATCGATATCTGTGTCGTCATCTTCATAAAAACTTTCATAGGCGGTGTAATACTTTGTGAGAGCATCTATATCTAGATTTTCAAAATAATCTAACATCACGGAAAAGAACTCCGTGATAGAAGGTGCAAGGACATTTCTTACATCACAAAGATGATCTTGCTGGAAAACTTGACCATATGTACCTTTAGATGCAGGGTTGAGGTCAATATATAAATATTGGCGGACCAGATCGTCATAAGCAAATTTAAGCCACTTTGCATCAAAGAAGGTCGGCTGAATGTATTCACCAGCACCGCACTCATGGTTATCATTAGCAAGGGAGATCATATCAGCAATGGCAGAAGAAAAATCATCAAAAGAAAAGTAAAACTGAGCTGTACCGAGTGTTTCATTACTATCATTAGGCAAAGCACTGAAGCATGGCATTGGTAAAGATGCTTTGAGATAATCAACGACTTCTTGTGGAAATTGCGCGTTAATTTGCGTTGATAGCTTTTCGATGTCCTCATCTGTTAAGGAATGCTTGATGACTGTTTCAGCATCAGGAAACTTTTTGACAATAACATGAGTGAGATTCAACAGGATTTTTTCTATTTGGCTCATTATGGCTCTCCAACACAAATAGCACTATTTTAGTATATAGGAGAAATGTTCCCTCAGCTTTCTTTCCAAAGCAATTCGAGAGTTGAGTGTAGTGGTCTAATAGAAACCGATCGCACTAGCTAATATTGGGAAATTGTGAAAAAATTCAAAATGCATGCCTTTCGAGCACAACGTTCAAACTAACAGCAGAATAAACATGTCCCTTTCCTTCAGTAATGTGTGTATATTTTGAAAAATATCGCGACTTGACCTAGGTAACTTTACCTTTCTATATTCTACACCTTTTTCTAAGACCTAAGCCTATTAAGAATAAAACATATAAATAACAGCACCTCTTTAACAATAAATAATGCCACTAAAGCTAAACCATATCACCCAATACAAGAAGCAATTGGTGTAATAGTTAATATAATAAACAGGTAAACTATTCTGATCATAAGTAATTTGCTTTACTAAATATTACTTTGATTAATGAATGATGTTATACCTGTTGCTATTTTAGATGCGATTGTCTTTAACGGAATTTTGCTATTACCTATACTCAATTCAATTAATATAGCAGGGTGGCTGTCTGTGTTGATAACTCTGAAATTCAAGTCATTTATTTTATAATCAATAGCTATACTCTCACCCATTGTTTTTGCAAGTGTATGGCTTTTAATATTCGACTTTATGAGTAGGCTATGTTATAACAAGTTGATTGTAGTGATTCGCATTGGCTTGTAGAGGTATGCAATGATACGAGTAATGTTGGGTGATGGCTTTCAATAAACTTAATACGTTTAGATAAGCTGATTAACTCATTTTTGTCTCGTGTTAAGACTGTTGAAACTACTGATGAATGGTCAAGAATTTTTTTTACCTCTTGTGCTAAGTCCAATGCTATACGGCTTTCAATTAAACCGTTTGCATTCACATAGCCGGTATCGCTCCCACCATGCCCTGGATCTAATACAACAATAGGCGCTTCATTTGAGAAAACTTGAAACGAAAGTAACAATAGTGATAGTAACTTGAAGCTATTGAAAAGTAGTTTAGAGAGTTTTATCATAATGCAGTACTCTTGAGGATGTATGTATTCGTATGTTACAAATGCGTAACATTAGAGTACAATAGTTATAAATACGTACTTTAAGTCCACCAAAGTAGGTCCAATAATCTTGCTCACCTTCAAAGCTGAACACTTTTTGAATGGATTGACTAGGGAAATTACTTGCGTCTATACAGCAGCCCTTTCAAGGTGAGAATACAACCAATCTGGACATAACTTAATCAGATCGTGACTTTAGATTGTAACTCCTCCA
>NZ_JAPMOU010000077.1 GCF_028858535.1 Spartinivicinus poritis | reverse complement strand
ACGTTAGAACTGTATTTACCGTTAATTACCGGTGGAGAATTAGTTGTCGCTGGCTCAGCCGATACGCTCAACCCTGACGCATTAACGAATTTATTAACGCATCATCAGATCAATGTCATGCAAGCCACACCCGCGACTTGGCAAATGCTGATTAGTCATGGCTGGCAGCCAAGCGCTACTTTAAAAATGATCTGTGGTGGTGAGGCATTAAATAGTGCGTTAAAAACTGCATTACAACCGGAAGACTCGATTGAATTATGGAATGTATACGGTCCTACTGAAACAACCGTTTGGTCATCGGTTCAGCGGTTAACGGCGAAACAAACGGCAATTACGATTGGCCATCCGATTGCCAATACCCAGTTTTATATCGTCAATTCACAAATGCAGCCAGTACCTGAAGGGGTAACCGGTGAATTATATATTGGCGGGGATGGGCTAGCCCGTGGCTATTTAAATCGACCGGATTTAACCGCAGAACGGTTTGTGCCAAATCCTTTTAGCGACGACTCAAATAGCCGGTTATACCGCACCGGTGACGTGGCCCGTTGGTTGGCCAATGGTGAAATAGACTACATCGGTCGTATTGATCATCAGGTAAAAATCCGCGGTTTTCGAATCGAACTCGGTGAAATTGAAGCGGCGTTATTGTCCCATAAGGCAGTCAGTGAAGCAGTCACCTGTGATGTGCTAAACGAGGAACAAACAGACCGGCAATTAGTGAGTTATATTGTACTAGCTAAAGGTGATGGCGATGGTAGTAGCGATAAAGTTGATAACCAAGCCATAGAAGCATCCGTGTATCAACACCTGAAAGCGCAATTACCGGCCTATATGGTGCCATCGGCGTTGGTGGTGTTGGATAAACTGCCATTAACACCCAATGGCAAAGTGGACCGCAAGGCACTCCCTAAACCGACATTACAACAGTTGCAACAGGAGTATGTGGCACCAGCAACAGCTACAGAAAAAGCACTAGCTGAGCTTTGGGCAGAGGTGTTAGGGGTGACAGACTCTATTAGTCGTGAAGCGAATTTCTTTGAAATCGGTGGGCAGTCATTACTTATTATCAGTTTGATTAGGCGAGTCAGTGAAAAGTTAAAAGTAGCGTTACAAGTAAAAGATATCTTTGCTTTTCCTTTACTCTCTCAGCAAGCAGATTTAATTAATAATAAAAAAGTATGTACTGTAAAAAAAGATGAAGCATCACAGTTAGTTATTTTTAGTGATGAAGAGCATTTACCATCACTGTATTGTTTCCCTGGGTTAGGTGGCTTATCAATAGGTTTTTCAGAGTTATCTAGATCATTGCTTAATAAGGTAAATATAAAAGCTTTTGATGCCCAAGGGTTATTTAATGAAGCGGTGAAGTTTAATAATTTTGAAGAAATGATAGACCAGCATGTATTAGAAATAAAACGGCATCTTAGTACTGATAGTTGCAATTTAGCTGGGCATTCTTTTGGAGGGCGAGTTGCTTTTGAAGTAGGGAGAAGGCTAGAAAGTGAAGGTATCAATGTTACACTTTTTATGTTGGATGTGATTTTGTCGAATAATGTATTTGGTATTGCTGACCAGGAAAATGAAGAAAAAATAAAAATGGATTTCATACTAGCACTTAGTGAGTGGCTAGGAGTAAGTACTACAACTGAACACACTTTAGACAGTGCTAGGGTTGATGAGCTTTCAAATAATATATCATTAGCTATGCAAGAGATGGGACTGATAAATAGCCAATCATTTTCAGTGGATGATTTTTGGGAGGTATATAAAAGTCAAAAAAATATGAATGATAATTATCTTCCCAGTGGCAAATTTAATGGTGATGTTTATTTGCTTTATTGTGAAGAGTTAAAGCCACACTTGCCTGAGGTCGTACTTGACTATCAGCAGTGGTGTTCAAAAGTAAATACACATAAAGTGATGGGAGAGCATCATTCCATGCTAAATCAAGAGAATGTAGACTCAATAGTCAACTTAATTCAAAAGAAAGCTTGTTAGTTTAAAGTGATATAGCCAAAGCGAATGGCTTTTAGGGAGCTAACCTGCTACTGCAAGATTAGCGATAGTAGTACTAGTTGAATTAAAAATCGCTAGCTGGACTGTCGAGCGACGACAACAAACCTTAAAAGTCATTAGTGATGGGTAATAAATTAATAACTTTTTTAAATTTTTCTAATGTTAATTGTGATTGAGTTTGCTGCTTAACTTGGCAGGTGGAGTAAATATGCATGTTTTAACCGAAGATACTGAGTATAATGATGAACAGGATAAATCAATAGGTTTTATTCGGTTCTCATTATTGCTGGTTGCAACGTTAATATCTGTCTTAGGAACTATGATGACAGACTTTGCCTTGGGGCAGTGGGTTTATCAAGAAACACAATCTGCAACCGCGTATGGACTTATTGGCTTTGCTGCACTTGCACCACAATTATTAATGGCACCTGTTATTGGTGCTTTAATTGATCGGTACTCACGTGCTTTATTAATGATTGTAGGCCATGCAGGTGCAGGGATTTGTACATTATTGCTTTTATTTTTATATATGAACCAGAGCTTGGATGTATGGCTGATTATTCTCTTAGCAAGTATTAGCTCAGTTTTTAATGGACTGATAAATCAGACTTTTATTGTCTTGACTCCAGTGATTGTTAATAAAAACCAACTGGTAAGAGTGCAGGGCTTTATTCAGGGAGGGATGGGGCTTATAGAAATATCTGTACCGGCGGTTGCTGCTTTTTCTCTGGTTACCATTGGTATGGAGGGAATATTTACTATTGATATCATAAGCTTTATTACGGCTATTTTACTTATATTGGTTGTATTGAAGCAGCTGAATGATTGTGATGGAAGGGTTAAAGAGAGTAAAAAAGATAATAAAAGAAGTATCATGAGAGATGTTTCTTTTGGCCTTCAATACTTAAAACAAAACAGAAATCTACTATATTTACTGATATTTATGGCTGTTGTTAACTTCTCAATAGGGGTTGTACATGTATTGTTTACTCCTCTTGTCTTAAGTTTTTCAAATGTTATTGAATTAGGTAAGGTCTTGACTGCAGCTGGAGTGGGTACTTTGCTAGGAAGTATTTTTCTAGCTATATGGGGAGGCCCAAAAGATAAAGTAAAAGGTATTTGTTTCGCACTATTAATAATTGGCATATTGCTAATGATGTCAACTTTGATTTTTATCAAGGATGTATATACGATACTGTTATTATCAACAATAGCGCTGTTAATTACATTGTCATTTGTTATTGTGGACGGCTGCAATCAAGTTATTTGGCAAACTGCTGTACCTTCTGAAATACAAGGTAGAGTGTTAAGTATCCAAACGGTTGTTTCGCAAGGTGCTTTGCCGCTTGCTTTCTTAGCGGCTGGACCGCTAGCAGATTATATTTTTGAGCCAATGATGGCTGTCAATGGTCCTTTAGCTTCTAGCATGGTAGCAGTGTTAGGTGTTGGACCTGGAAGAGGCATTACTCTGCTGTATGGAATCTGTGGGCTACTAATAATAGCAAGTATACTGTTATTTTATAATATAAATAGTAAAGAGGCTGCTAAGAGGGTAGTATGACTTTGTCTCTTCCCCTAAAAGTAACCGCCAATAATATTTTCACAAAAAAGATTACAAATTAATTTTAAGGGAAAGTAATGAAATTATTCTCAGATTATGAGTCAGAAGTGAGAAGCTATATCCGATCGTTTCCTGTTGTTTTTGATCGCGCTGATGGATCAATTATATGGGACGACCAAGGGAATGAGTATTTAGATTTCTTTGCTGGAGCTGGCACACTTAATTATGGTCATAATCCAAAGGCGATGAATCAAGCGTTGATTAGCTACCTTAATCATCAAGGAATTTTACATAGTTTGGATAAAGCCACAGTAGCAAAACAAAAATTTATTGAAAAGTTTTATCAGACTATTATAAAACCTAGAGGCCTTGATTATAAAATTCAATTTACTGGACCTACAGGTACCAATGCCGTAGAAGCGGCCATTAAGTTGGCACGCCGTGTTACTCAGCGTGGCAATGTCATTGCTTTTACTCAAGGCTATCATGGACTAACCATGGGGGCATTAGCCATTACTGCAAATGATTATTATCATCAGCAGATTTATGCTAGTCGTACAAATGTTTATCATGCACCTTATGATGGCTATTTTGGTGAAACGATAAATACAGCAAATTATATTAGGCAATTAATAGAAGACTCTAGTAGTGGTGTATCAATGCCTGCTGCTATTATTTTAGAAACGATTCAAGGAGAGGGAGGAGTTAATACGGCGTCTAAAGAGTGGCTTCAAGAAATCGAAAAACTATGTAGAGAAAAAAACATTTTCCTAATAATAGATGACATTCAAGTAGGTAATGGACGGTCTGGTGAATTTTTTAGTTTTGAGTTTGCAGGAATAAAGCCTGATATTGTTTGCATGTCAAAATCAATAGGTGGAGGTTTACCACTTGCTTTTACCTTAATAAAACCAGAGCTAGATCAATGGCTGCCAGGTGAACATACAGGCACATTTAGAGGAAATAACTTAGCATTTGTTGCAGCAGCGGAGTTATTGACCTATTGGGATAATGATGAGCTATCACAAGCAGTGCTTCAAAAGGGTCATATGATAAAACGCTGCCTTGAGCAGTTTGTATCAGATTTTCCTCAGTTAAAGATGTCTGTTAGAGGGAGGGGGATGATTTGGGGATTAGAAATACCAGTAGCTGGTTTTGCCAAACAATTGTCTAGGACTTTATTTGAAAACAAACTATTAGTTGAAACCTGTGGCAAAGAGGATAGTGTAGTTAAAATACTACCGCCTTTAATTATTAAGCAAGCTCAACTGGAGGAAGGCCTAAGCAAAATAGGTAAAGGGTTACAGATGCTAGCTAGCAGAGAAAATGTAGCTGCGTAATTTAAAAGTTTAAGTTTGGCTGTTATCAGCCTCATTCGTATCACCACCCTGACTGGAGTTAGCTTTTCAGATTCACAGGTTGTGGGTGGTTTTTTACCGTTGGAGCGTTTTCCGGTTGGATACAAATACATCTCTTGATTATCAATCCCAATCTTGCAAGAGGACTGAAAGTTTCTAGTTATTTGCTAAAACCGATTACCACAATTACCTATAATGCACATACTCACCACTACAACTGTAACAAGCGCTACAATTACAGCCATCGTTGCTGTTGTGTATACTACTCCTGTAGCAACATCTACAACTAAAGCTAATGTACACGATATACGAAAGATAAATCTTCAGCTAGCTTCTTATCCATGATTATTTCTCTTTTAAAATTTACAAGGGAACTTTCTATGACTAGTTCGTTTTTTGAATGATCTGCAAGTGTTGCATCAACATATTCAGGCTTAATCATAGTGCCATCAGTAAGGAAAATCTCAAAAGCACTATTCGACTTTGAAATATTTTGATCTTCAGCAGAAATATTTAATCTTTCAATAATATAGATACGTTTAAATTTTTCTTTGATTTTTTTGTAGTCGGACTTTTTAAATCTATAAATAGTCGCTAAGTTGCTAAACTTGAGTGAATCATCCTGATCCACTATAGCCCTTTATTTTCGGTCATTTTTGAGTTGTTACCGTGAAGAAGCATCTTCAGTAGTAAACGTGAGGCTGTCACGCTTACTATACCCAATGCGAAGGGTTTTTAGGTGAGGAACGAAGATAACAAAACCTAAAAATAATTCGCATTGGGTATATATTTGCAATCAATAAGGGATTAAAAATTGTACTGCAAAGAAGCAGTATAAGTATCAATATCGGTTTCACCAAAAGCAAAACGCTTTTCACCTACATCATTAATACGTTCCCAGTTGAGGCCAACTGTAAAGTGATCATTGATATTGTAGTTAGCACCAAGACCTACAGTAATACTAGTGCCTCTTTCAGTTGAGTTATAGCCCTGCTTAAAAGTGTTTGTTTCACTGGTGTCACTCAGGTTGACTTCACGAACAGCATTTGATTTTTCATCAAGTTTCCATCTAAGAAGCCCTGCAGAGGCTTTTATTTCAAAGCTATCTGTAATTGGATAAAACCCAACAGCTTTTAGGCCAAAACCTTCAAGTTCATTATCAACTCTATTGGTTGCTCTATAGCCATCGTTTGAATTGGCAGATAAATTTGATCTGGTATCAGAAAACTTAGTATAGTCAGCTTCTATTGCAAGGTGTTTATTGAAACGGTATCCACCAAATAGTTTGAAAATACCATCTTTATCCGTAGAACTAGTATTAAAAGAACTTCCATTATAAACATCTAAGCCAGTAGCACTAATTGCGCTAAAAGTAAGGCTATCATAATCAGCCTGACCAGCGCTAAAACCAAGGTAATAGCCGCTTTTCTCGGCGAAAACTGGAGAAGTAAAAGTACTAACAATGGCAATGGCTAAAACTGTTTTTCTCATGTAAATAAACCTTATAGACTACAAACTTATAAGTTAAAACAATAAACAGGAGTAGTATTTTATGAATTAGTTAACTTATAAAATAAAACATTTATACACTATTTTTAAATAAAAAAATAAAAAACAAATGAAATTGTATTTTTATTCTTTGAACTAATACAGCATTTCGTGCCGAACAAGTGCATATGATCGAGCACGGATCATATTTAGATGTGAAGCAGAAAAAAAAATAATAAATATCTAAAGGTTTTGCTTAACCAAGCAGCCACCGACGCCATACAACAACTGACTGCTAGCCGAGACTATGCACCAGATGGCTTACTGTTCCAAGGCCAGCGTGGACCCATTACGGTACCCTACGTTAACCGCTTGGTTAAGCAGTGGTGCAAAAAGGTTGGCTTGAAAGGCAACTATGGCAGCCACACCCTACGCAAGACGTGGGGCTACTGGCAGCGCAAGGGCAACAACGCCCCGGTTCCTGTCCTTATGGAAGACTTCGGACATGCGATGCAAAAGCAGACGCTAGACTACTTGGGCATTGAAGAGAAGGAGATACACGAGCTGTATTTGTATGAGATTTAGAAGGATAAACGTGTAATAAAATATAACTTTATTTATTGGTTAGTGCATCTATACTTACATCCGAATCGTTAGACTATTCAATCAAAATACTGAATGAATAAGAAGCGATTTAAATACTTGATAGTCTTGAAGGCTATTAAATTCAAGATAAAGCTATTTCATTATATAGCTTTAGTTGATCAATTCATTCCAGCATATAGTAAGGGAATACAAATGTCAGATTCATTAAACCTAAAATATAATGCAGAAGTTGAAATTCCTGGTGGTGTTGCTGCAGTAAACAATGATACTAATGATGGTTCACCTTCTTTAGTTACCATGAAAAATTTGAGCAACTCTAATAATGCTAGGGTATCTGTAACCTTAGGAAATGATGCAAAAGTTTACACAATTTCTCCTAAGGAAACTGTGACTTATCCAGAGAATGGTGTTCCAGCCAATTTTGAAGGTTTAGTTTTATCTGTATCAAATAATAGTCAGCCAGGAACTAATGCTGTTTTGAACACGTTATTAACAGCTAATGGCTAATAAAATTTCTCAATTCCCTCAGTATGCTTTTTTCTGAGGGATATTCTTGTTTAAATCTAAAGAGCACTCTTATTGAAACAAAAATCAATACTAAAAGTCATTATTATATTGTTAATCTTCCATAAAAATACTTTTGCAGCAACAGAGCAATACCTATCTATTAGCAGATCAAAAAATGTTACGTTAAAACCTGGTTTTACAGCAGTGTGCGAAAATACCAGTAATGGTTCACCCTCTTTAGTTGTTGTGTACAATATGGGGAATAGGGCAGCTAATGTCGCCTTTTTTTTGGGTGCTGAGCATCATCAAATAACAGTACCACCTGGTACAACCAGTCAGTTTCCAGAAAATGGTCCAAAAATTTTTGAAGGATTAACTTTGCGTGTATCAAATATAAGCATTGACGGTACATCGGAAATAGCTGTCAACTTATTTTCCTTAGGAGACTGCAGTCAAAATAGCAAAAAGATAAAAAAATAAAATTAATTATAACGATACATTATTAGCTAAGCTAAGCGAATCAAACACCTTATCCTTCACATCTTAAGTATACCAACAAACCTTCAAGTTTGGTGTGGTGTGTAGCAAAACCATAAGTGATTGATTTATAAGAGCCAAACTGGTTAACTTTTATACAAAGTTAACCAGTTTAAGGAAGCCTTTACGAGCCCTGTTCCAATAGGTCATGTAATGAATAACATTTGAAATTAAATGCTATCAATACAATGAATCTTCATTGTGTATGTTCTTTGTTTTTTCTTTATGTTGAAAAAGTCAACTTAAACTTTCTAGTATCTTAATCGAAAACCTTGCTGAAGGGATGATAATGGCACCTTCTTGTCTTGTCGTGTATTTGTATAAGGTTGACAGGCTTTTTTTACATTTTTGTTGAGAGTGCTTATTTCATTGTTAATTTGAGCTAGACTTTCGTCGATTTGAGCAATGAGAGTCACAGCTGCATCTCGTTCTTTTTGCTTTCTAAGCCGCTGCATTTCTAAAGTCCCTAATTTTAAGTAGGTACGATAGGCAGGATGGTCTTTATTTTCACTACCACTTAATGTTTTGATATCAGACATTCCTTTTCTTGGCTTAGATGCAGGTATAGACATTTATATTTACTCTTTGTTTTGGTTTGTTGACTAGCTTGTTGCGGAGGAGTTGGGCATATCTTTCGTATTGTGTTATCTACCAGCTGTTGAGGTGCAACATCTTCTTCCTCTTGACCTATTCGTGTAGTTCCTTGACCATAACAATCCTTCAGGAGCTTGAATAATACCTTTATCGGAAAGACGCACAAGTCATCTTTTTGATTGCACCTGTGCTATTACAATGCACGCGGATTGGCCCCCTCACTTCAAGCACACTGGGCAAGTAGACAACAAGGACATCACTGCGTAGACACCCTTTTCGCTATCCTGATAAAATGCACAAGTGAGGTGTTAGTCGAAATTTTCACTAGGTCTAGGACCCAAAAAAAACTAAATGAGCAGTGTTCATTTCTTTTCTGGTCTCATTTAACTGAGTACGCACCTCTGCTTTTTGCTTCGCACTAAATGACTTCCGTTTGTTTCTCAAAGCTCGATGAGTATTGGTCCTTTCTTCACGTGTTTCTTTTAGCATATTGCGCACTGTTTGCTCACGTTCAACATTAATTGTCATCCGCTCATCAGCTAATGCTTTTCGTTCAGCTTTACACTGATTGATTTCATCGCGAAGCCTTGCCATATCATTAGCAATAGATAATGTCATGATTGTAGGTCCTTACTATTAATCGTTTTTATTTACATTGACTATTTCCTTGGAGTTAAAGGCGTACACCCCAAGGAAAAAACGAGCATGAGTTAAGCAGGTGCTGCAGCACTGGCTGTTAAACCAATAGCTTCTGCATATGACAGATAAGTTTCTACAGACGCAACAACTACTCGGGCTTCTATAGATAGCAGCTCGATACCAACCAGTGATACTTTAACCCAAGCATCGATAACAATACCCTTGTCCAAAATACGATCTACTACTTCTGCAAGACCTGAAGAATCAGTTGATTTTTGTATAGTAGCCATAGAAAACTCCTTATTCTCAGCAATTAAGTGCTAATAAGCATTATCTGTAGTACTTCTACATAAATTATAACTGCATTTATAGCACCAGTTGTTTAATATTCAACTTGCTATATTAGATGTTTGATAATCTAAATATTTTTATTTAATCAAGGAATTGACTTAAAGCAAAAGAACAAACTATCCTATCAGTTCCAGGGAATAACTTCCATGATATGGAAATTATTCCCTAATGTACTTTTTTGTGTAAATTCAAGGTAAGTTATAGTAACTAAAGCAATTAATGTGAACGATGCGGTAGGGGGAACCCAGCTAAAAGCTATCACTTAAACACGTGATAGCTTTTGCAAGATTATTGTAAAATATAACTATTATTTAAATTAAATAGTCTTCTAGGTTTTCTAAAAATTGTTTATCTTTTGGCAGGATTTGTTTAAATGAAACGTCAATTTGATAGCGATGTTTTTGTAAAACAATACGTTGAGCCTCTGCCATTGTATAAATAGGGCGTTTTATTTCGTTAATCTTAGCATTGATCATCAAGGGGAATATTTGTTGAACGCTAAAATATCCCAGTGTTTCAATTAGAGCACTATCTCTTGAGACGTTAATAGCAATTCCAGGTGTGAAAATATTTTTATTTTTATTTTTATTTTTATCTTTTATAAGTACCTTCCATTTAACATCATGGCTCTGATAAGGTTTTGGCTTTACTGAATAACTAGTATATATATTCATGTTCACACGTATCCTTGTGCAATTTAGAAATAAAACCAAGCTAACTCAACAAGCTAACAAAAAGTATATTTTATTGGCTCCGATTCTAAAAGAAATTAAATTCATAGCGTTTTTTCAGTTAATTATAAAGTTTAAAACATCATCATTGCTTAATCCCTACCTGTGGTCTTTTCAAAAACAGCCAGTAACGTTCACTTTATTACAGATTGGTTATAAGGTAGCCAGAGCTGACAAGAAAGAACTATACTGTAAGTTATATGCAGGGGAATTAGACATGTTTGTCTAGGCATCAGTTTCATAGAGATCAGAAAATACTGTTTTAAGGCACTGTATTCAGTAAAACATGTAATTAAATATTATTTTAACTATGTGCCTTTATTGAAGCTTTTCCTACACTTTCACTCAGCTAGACTCTAAACATCAATTAAGCGTACTAGGGAAATGCAGTGAAAAATAACAATTATCATTTGCTATATAGTATATTTGAAGCAGCACCTGTTGGCCTATTAATGGTTGACCAAAAAGGGGCGATAGTACTAGCAAATTCAAATGCATTAGAGCTATTCCAATACAAACAAGATGAGCTAATAGAGCAGTCAGTTGAGATTTTGATACCTGTTGGTTATCGTAGGGATCATCCAACTCTAAGGAAAGAGTTTTATAGTAATCTTGAATCTCGCTCCATGGGAAAAGGCAGAGATTTAAAGGCTATTAGAAAGGATGGCAGCACTTTTTTTGTTGAGATTGGCTTGAACCCACTAACATTAGATAACAAACTCATGGTTGTTGCATCTATAGTTGATACAACCCAGAGAAAAGAAGAAGAAAGGAAGCTACGTCAACTAAATGAAGCATTAGAAAAAAGCAATATAGAATTACAGCAGTTTGCTTATGTTGCATCACATGATTTGCAAACCCCATTGAGGGGAATTACAGGTTTTGCTCAACTTTTAGAAAAAAGATATAAAGAAAAGCTAGGTGAAAGTGGGAATCTTTATATTGACCAAATTGTTTTAAGCGTAAAAAAAATGAAGTCATTAATTAATGGTTTACTTGCTTATTCTCGTGTAGATGCACAATCTGTACCCCACGAGTCTGTATGTTTACAACGGGTTTTGGATGATACGCTTAATTTACTTGACATGGATATTACAAAAAGAAAAGCAAAGATTAACTATAGTACATTACCTCAGGTTTTAGGTTGTGAGTTGCAGTTATTACAGCTAATGGAAAATTTATTAAGTAATAGTATTAAATATAATCAAAGCTCACCACCCGAAATAACTATAGCATGTCAGGAAAAAAACAGTGAATGGGTAATTTCAATAAAGGATAATGGGATTGGAATTAGCGAAAAGCATTATAAAAAAATATTTGAAATCTTTAAACGGCTTCATACACATGAGCAGTACCCAGGGACAGGTATAGGTCTTGCTGTTTGCAGACGAATAGTAAATAGGCATGGTGGCAAAATTTGGGTAGAATCAGAAGTTAACAAAGGAAGTGTTTTTTATTTTACCTTAGCCCAACAAGGAAAAGTTGAATGAACTTAGTGGAAAATCAATATAAAGTTATAGAATTATTACTAGTTGAGGATAATTATAGTGATTATATACTTACAAAAGAGTGCTTTGAATTGCAAAAGCTTGCACTAAATTTGCATCATGTTGTAAATGGTGAAGAATGTATGCAGTTTTTATTAAAGCAAGATAAATATGCTACCTCACCTACTCCTGATATTATTTTACTAGATATAAATTTACCCGTTATGGATGGCCGAGAAGTACTTGCTGAGATTATTAAGCATGAGAAATTAAAGTGTATCCCAGTAGTGGTATTAACTACATCTCAAGCTGATAAAGATATTTTAGATATGTACAAGCTTCGCTGTAGTTCTTATTTAACAAAGCCTGTTGATTTTAATAATTTCAGAGAAGTGATTACTCAATTGAGTAGCTACTGGTTTACAGTAGTAGCCATGCCTCACACAGACAACGAGTAAAATTCATTCTTGACGTAGTATATTGGGGCTTTAGGCTATCACAAACCACTATATTCTTAGTGCTTCTCCCCTCAAGTTTTTCAAATATTGCCAATAACCGTCATTATTGGCAGTTATCAGGTAGTATATGACAGTTTGGTTGTAGAATAGACAGGTTTGCCTCATACATGGATTAACGCACATGTGGTGTGAAGAGAAAATATTTCTATTGAGATCTATGCTTAAATGTAAGATCAGCTAACATTAGCCTTTATAATAATGCAAATACTGCTGTTTTTGATTTTGTTGCAATTGGCATCACTAGCTTATAGCAGCTGTCCACTTCAAAAAGTCAGATTTATTTCTGAAGAGTTCCCACCTTATAACTATCTTGCAGAGGGTGGAAGAGTAGAGGGAGTTGCAGTTGATATACTCGTTGCAGCTTCGACCTTAGTGAACTGTCATGTTCGAAGAAGTGATATTGAGATACTACCTTGGGCGAGGGGGTACAAATACGCTCTAGCGCGACCCAATACGGCCTTATTCAGTATGAGCTTCAGTGAAGAACGATCCAAACTGTTTTTATGGGCAGGCCCGTTTGCTAAAACGAAAAATGCACTCATTAAGAAAAAGGCCAGCAATATCATGATCAGTTCAAGAACTCCAATACACACCTTTGTGATTGGTGCAATAAGGGATGATATTAGTCATCAACTAGCATTGGCAATAGGGGCTAAAAGCCATAATTTTCGTTTTGCAAACCACCCGGATAACTTAGCTAGAATGCTGTATAAAGATAGAATTGACATGTGGGCATACAACTATATCACTGCGAGGTGGATCTTTCGAAAACTGAGATATCCTAGTGATGAGTTTGAAATTATTTATTTAATGAGTGAGAACGATAATTTTTTTGCTTTCAACAAAGACACAGATCGTAAAGCTGTTCAGCTGTTGCAACAAGGTATTAATCAATTAAAAGCAATGCCTAGTGGACTTGGCATATCAAAACTAGAAGAAATTATTCGAAAATACCTTTAATTAGTGTAAACAGTTGGTACTTTGCCATTCTTTATAACTAAAGTGAAACGCTATCAAATGTAATAAAGCCTTCCAGTCTCCTTTTCCTGCCCACCTTCTCTGCAGCCTTTCCAAAACCAGCCGATAAACCCAAGAACCGACTAGTTTTGCCCGGCAAGCGTAGTATGCTATCAAAACCCGTAATACGTATTCCTTTTTCTTGAAATAACTAAGCTCTTTACACCACCCTTGGCGTTTACCACCATCGTATGGTCTAGCAAGCTTAGCGGGTTCGCAATATTGGCAAGTGTATGAATAAAAAAGCCAGCGTGGGGCTGGCTTACTTAAAGTTGTTATGTAGTTTTCTAGCACTCGGTTCCGAAGTTTTTTTAGATTGACATAACTGCTAATTTATTCATGCAGCCGCTCTGTATTTTAATGACTCA